>CAKZLL010000026.1 GCA_937125475.1 uncultured Saprospiraceae bacterium
GACTTCTTTTTCTTGAAAAGGTTTTTCTCCAAACAATCTTCTAAAAGAACCATAACCCGCTGAAAAATAGAATATAGGCAACTCATCATATCTCGGTAGGTTTATTATTTGAGCTTTTGAATTATCAAATATTATATCTACTACTTTTTTTCTAAATATATTTTGCTCACTTTTAAAAGTAGAATGAAGTATAATATTATTTTTTCTTTCATTTATATGTTTTTCTACCCAGTGATCAGATACGGCTTTTCTCATATAACGGTCGAATGCCTCCAAATCAGTTTTCACATCAGCGATAATTTTAATACTCCCCGTTTCCTCTCCTTGTTTTAGCCAACTATTCCAAGATGTAAAAAGCGTTCTCGCCCCTTTTTCACCAATCAAAAGCAAAGAAATAGCCCGCATAATAGTAGTTTTACCACTAGCATTATCACCGATCAGAACATGCCAGCCAGCGGGTTGGTCAAAATTCAGTTCTAGGCGTTTGATGCCTTTTATATTTTCTATTTCGACTTTTTCTAAATACATCTTTATTAATTGATAAATAATGAATTGCTTGCTAACAAATATACAATATTTCGCAATAGCGTACTATTCTTACTCATTTCAAAAAAATCAAAAACTAAAAATAACAATAAATAAAGTCATTGTGACATTATAAAAACCTAGTAATTTCAAATTTCAAATTGAAGTTATATAAAATGGTACATTAGTTGCATTTAAAAAAGAAACCTCCAACACACCACAATAAGTGAAGATGAATACAAAATAACACACTTGATAAAGATAAAAACTTAATAGTCAATATTTTAAAGGTTATTATTTTATCAATTATATTCATTAGTAGCAAGTATCCAAAGCAAATAAACAACTATGAAAAAAACGCTACTTACTGTATTTCAACTGCTCTTGCCCTGCATAGTATTTAGTCAGTTGATTTCAACTTCTTTTTTTAGAGAAAATTTATCCACGGTAAATCCTGCTGTGATTGATTTTGAATATCTCCAATACAAACTCAAAAATAATATAGGCGCGACTTACCAAGATCAATGGTTAGGGTTTTCGGATGATAATGAAAAACAATTTACTTTTAGTGCTTTCGCAGATATTGTCCCTCGCAAATCTAATTTTGTTTGGGGTGCAAGAATTGGTTATGATCAAGCTGCTGCTTTTCAAATGATCCAATTTTCGACACGGGGCGCGGTCAGAATGCCCTTATTTAGCAAATATCATAATCTATCAGTCGGTATTAATATCGGAGTAGGAATTAATGCTTTAAGGCTTAGTAAGGTCACAACAGTAGATGATATTGATCCGCTTTTAGTCATTTCTGATAATAGTAGTTTGCTAGGCGCATTTCCTAAAGCAGGAATTGGTTTGTATTATTATTATTATCGAGATGGTCGAAGTTCTTATTTTGCAGGTCTTTCTTTGCCTAATGCTATTCCAATGAATTTTTCCTATCAAAATAACGCAGATACTTCCGATGCTTCTAATCTGTTTGGCTATACTGTTTTGCAACATTTTAGCGCACAAGGTGGTTATCGTTTTGTGATGGGAAGAGATTATTTAGATATAAGTGGCTGGATGAAAAAAGCCATTACAGAGCTTAAAAATGCCAGTTTTCCTATTCAATGGAATATTTTTACTAAGTATCATTTTAAAAATATATTTTGGGTTGGCGGTGGATTTGCTGTAAGTATGGGCAGTGATGACGCTTTAAGTCATCAAGGCGCAATGGCTGGATTTGGGGTAGATTGGTCAAGTACCTCCCGAAGAATGTTAGTGCAATTTGGTTGTACTTACCATACAGACATTGGAGAGCTTCAAACTTATTCCTTTGGTACGCCAGAATTTTTTGTTAGAATTGGGCGTTTTTAGGATTGCTTGATTGCTAAGATATTAGTTCAATCACAACAATCTAACAATAAAACAATGAGCGAAGCGACAACAATCTAACAATCAGCAAAGCTGAAACAATCATAAAAAACCTCATTAAATAATTTAATATGAAATAATAGACTTGTTCGGCAGCAGCTTAATGGGCTGTAACGGGCAAGTCTAATAAGTAAAAGTTGAATACAATGAAATATTTTTACCTTATCACACTCTTAATTTTTTCATCTACGGTAGGATGGACACAGGAAGAATTTACTACAGAAATTTGGAAAAAAACGATCGAAAATGACGCTGTAACAGAAGTGAAAGCCATAGCAGAATTGAGATTGGGGCATTTAGCCATTTTATCCACAGATGATAAAATGAATTCTTTAGTAACGATTATGCGCCGCAGTGGCTCCGTTATTAATAAAGTTCTTTTTGATAAAAAGAAAGGACGAATTTTAAAATCGGCTATTCCAATAAATGATGATAAAATTCTATTAGTTGGGGAAACCTATGAAGAATATGGCGATGCTAAAGGCAAAAATGGCTGGATCGTTTTGATGTCAAGAACAGGTGAGGTACTATGGCAAAAAATATATGGCGGAAAAAAAGATGATGAGTTAGTTAATGCCATTACAATGGAAGATGGTTATTCATTATTACTCGGAATGACTAAATCTAACAAAGATAAAAGAGGTAATACTTGGGTATTAAGAATTGATGAAAAAGGAAATATAGATTGGGAAAAAGATTTTCCTAGAAGTGGGCAAGATATAGTTAATACCGCTACTTTTTCTGATGGGCTTTATATACTTGGTGGTCAAATCAAACGAAGAGGTGGCAGTGAAAAAGCTTTTGTTTTCGCAATAGATAAAGAAGGTAATGAAAAATGGGATCATAAATTTGATACAGAATCAAACCTTTTGAAAGCGATTACCACTTTTGATGGAAATACTGTATTAGTAGGCTATCAGTTCGGTGAAGGATTAGCAAGTGAAAGAGATCCTTGGGCAGTAAAAATCAATCCTAAAGATGGTAATATTTTTTGGGATGAAGTTTATACACAAGGTGTAAAGGATGATTATGCTCATTCTGTGATTGAATTATTAAATGGTCGATTGATGCTGGTAGGTAGTTCTTTTTCACATAAAGTTGGGGATGGACGATCCAAAATTTTCTATTTAAAAATTAATGAAGATGATGGTACAACTAGAGATGACCTTCAATTTATTAAGGGCAAACAACAAAGCAGAGGGAATGTAGCTTTTTATGCTCAAAACAAAGATTTAATCCTTGCTGGATCTAATGATGATGTACCTTTTCTTAATAGATACAAAACAAAAGTAACAATTAAACCAAGCATTACTTGGGAAAATGTACCAAAAGAAAAATATAAAAAAATAGAACTAGAGGATAAAGGAACATTTGCAGAATTAAGAGCAACAATCGTTTCTCCAATTTTACTCAATCAATCAGATTTCAAATTTTATTTGAATAAAGATATTAGGAATGAAAAAATGTATTTTGAGAATTTTGAGCTATCCAAACCTGCCATTACGGCTAGTACACGCCAATTCCTTTATACAGTAAAAAGCAAAATTCCAGTAGAGACAAAAGATACAATGATCGAAATGAGGTTGTATAACAATTTATTTTCGGTGCGTTCTGAGCCATATCTCATAAAAATAGTGAAAGATTTCAGATTAGAAATGGTCTGGGTCAGCCCTTATGAAGCGAATACAAGTAAATTGCCTCGAACAGTAAAAAACAATAATGTAACAGTTAAATTGATGGTTTTTTCGAGTGAACCATTAGACAAAGAAAATTTCCATGTCATTATTAATGGTCGGAAAACCGAAGGCGCGAAATATGGCGAAACTTTCATTAAACCTTTCTTAAAAAAGAAACAAAAAGCAGCAGCAACTAATCGTTATAATTATATTAATAATGTGTTCTTACAAAAAGGGAAGAATGAAATAAAGCTCCAAATTGAGGTAAATGGAGAAATCAAAGAATCCAATCCAATTTATCGAAATTATTATGGAAAAGATGGCGATTTTAATGAAATAAAAGTAGATACAACTTATAATAAGGAATTGACTAATCTCCATGTTTTAGCGATTGGAGTAGAACACAGCGATTTGAAATACACGAGTAAAGACGCTAAAGATATTGCAGCAGCTTTTAAATCATTAGAAGATAAAAAGGTATTTAAGCAAGTAAATATCGAGGAAATCACAGGAAAAGATGCAACTAAAACGAATATTGACATCGCGTTTGAGCGCTACAAAAACGCTTATCGTATCGGAGAAATCACGCGAAATGATCTTTTTGTAGTCTTTATTTCGTCGCATGGTTTTATTTACAAAGATAGTATTGCAGGTTCTGATGATTGGATTAGTTTTGAAAAATTTATGATCCAAGCATCTAATTATGATAATGCTGCCAAACAAGCAACTTCCATTGTTTATGAAAATATTGTTGCTAACCTTGCTGCTGTTCGATGCAAGAAAGTGGTGTTAATTGATGCTTGTTTTAGTGGTGGTGTAGCGATTAAGAATAATAATACAAATAGATCTTTTGATGAGGCATCGAATGAAAGTATCAATAATTTAATCACACAGCTCAGTTATCAACAACCTGGACTGGTCACAATTACCTCGAGTACTTCTAATCAACCCTCCTATGAGGATAAAAAGTGGGAAAATGGGGCATTTACAGAGGCCATTTTAGCCTCCTTTGAACAAGGCGACATCAATAATGATAATATTATTACGCTTTCGGAAATGTATAGTTTTATTAACAAACAAATTCCTAATCTGGTAAAAACAGTCAAACGACAAAGCCAAAAACCAACAATTACCAATTTTAGCTTAGGAAATATACCGATCTTTCAAAATTAAAAAAATAATAGAAAAAAGAGGCTGTCTCAAAAGGTCAAAATATGCTTGAATTCCTCCGAGAGGTATCTGAGAAAATTTTCAAATAAGAAAATTTCAAGCCTATTATTTTACTTTTAATACAGCCTCTTTTTTTATCATTTTGTCAAAAGAATACAAAACCTAAATTAACCTTGTCGTATTAATTTTCAATTGCACTGCTACTTTACAGGTTGGACGGGAATGCTGATTGACGGTTTTTGCACGACACTTATAATTGAAATGCGTATTAATATCGAACCAATGAACAAATTTCATCAGAATAATGATCAATCTTTTCTCGCCCATTCAAAAAATCCAATTCAATAATAAACGAAAATCCAACGATCTCACCGCCAACTTGTTGAATGAGTTCCACAGCAGCTTTTGCCGTTCCGCCCGTTGCTAACAAATCATCATGAATCAAAACTCGACTACCGTTTGGAATATCTGTTTCATGAATTTCTATCGTCGCAGAACCATATTCCAAATCATAAGATAAAGCTCGTGTTTGACGTGGTAATTTTCCTGCTTTTCGGATCAAAACAAAAGGAATACCTAAAGCTTGAGCGAGCGAAACACCCAACAAAAAACCGCGACTTTCCAAACCACAAATGATTTCTGTATTCAAAGAACGGGCGTGTTCTACAAAAGCACTCGTCATATCTTTCGATAAAACAGGATCTAAAAAAAGCGGCGTTATATCTTTAAATACAATACCTTCTTTAGGAAAATCAGGAACATCTTTGATCACGGTTTTAATTCGTTGTTCTAACATTTTGATGGTTTTAGAGCAGCAAAATAGCCCTTTTTTTGGATAGAAAAAAGTGTCAGAAAAACCAATTATTAAATAATACGCATTTCTGACACCTGACACCTCGCCCCTGACACCTTTCTTTTTATTGCAATTCTAAGATGGCTTTTTCTACTACTTCATCTTTTGTTGTATCATCCAAATCCAATGCAACTGAAATATCTGGTTCAATTCCATCATCCAAATGTCTATCCAAATGATCAATAAATTCACTCGTTGATAAGCTCCATTTCCAGCCATTTGCCAAATATCCATCCGCAACAGAACCACTTCCTCCGCCTGTTCTTTGTCCGATTGTTTTAATATTAGCAATCGGACCAACGGAATAAAGGAAAGTAGTCGAAGCACTATACACATATCTATCCGTTAGAACTCTAACAGGTTTTAGGTATTTATTACCAGAAAAAGGCTGCAAAGTTACTGGACTATCCGAAAAATCGCCTGCATCTGGACCTATTTTAAATCGTTCATATCCTGTATAAATGGCTTGATCTGTGAAGCGAGCAGCAAATTTAGTAGCTAAAGAAGGATCTCCACCCGTATTGAAACGCATATCAAAAACTAACCCTTTCGTGTCTTTAATCGTTTCAAAAATAGCCTCGATTTCCTCATCCGAAATTTCATTATTCCAAGAAGGAATCCACACATAACCAATTTCATTATCTTGTGGAAGTGTTCCATAAATCGCTCGAACATCAGAACTATCCTCTAACCACAACCATTGAATCGTTGGATTAATGTCATTACTTATATAATTATTGATTAAAATACTAAAATCAAGCCCCGCAGGATAACCATCCGTCATATCAAAACCAGCAAAAATATTCAAAGTATCGGCATCATTTTCTGGCGTTCTACTCAAATCTGAATGTCCGTCGCGAAGGCGAGTTGTAATAATTGCCAATTTCGAGAAAAGCTCTTTCTCTGTTAAATCGGCTGTAATTGTTGCTCGAATTGAATCGCTTAATTGTTGAATATCAACACCTTTAAAATCTAGCATTGCATATTTTTCTTTGACTAAAGTTGAATATTCATCAAATATGCTCAAATTGTCTGTTTCAGGATTGGGTTTCATAAACACCTTTTCGCAAGAAGTGAAAAAGGTAATAGTGATGAAAAGAAGGAATATATTTTTTATAGCATTCATTTTATTTACTTTTTTATTTTTTGAATTAAAATTGAAGATCGTTGTGTTTGTTAGCTTGTTTTTTTAATCAGGAATGACCGTTTCAGGTCTTTTGTGTGTGATGTGATAGCGAATACTAATTGTATTTGCACCAGTAGTAACAGCTCGATCTTCTACTTCTGAAAAACGGCGCATATTCCAACGATACCCGACAGAAAGGCGTTTGCCAATCTGATAATCAATTGCAGTAGACATGCGGAAATGTTGCCAAATCGGACGAACTTCAAAATATTTAAATCCAAAAGGATTAGTCAATGCTTCATCTTGATAATCAAACTCGCCATCTTCCAAGGCATTTTGAGCGGCAGAAAACGCAAAACCAGTTGATTCTTTGAAGTAACTCAATACACCCAAATCCAAAGAAATATCGAATTTCTGGTCTTTGATTGTTAATTTATATAAACCAGAAGCCGACAAATAACTGCCTGTATTATAATAAATACTGTTGTTACCCAAGCCCGATGTTTGTCGAATATACATTTCCATTACGTCCCATCGTCCGCCAATGTAGAGTTGTTCGTTGATGCTTTTGAGGTAAGAAAAATGAATTTGTGGATAAATTGCCCATGCTTTTCCATTATCAAATAAACTCGCGGCTTCTCTGTTTCCTGTAAGGGTCAAGCCTGTTTTCCAAATTCGATTTTCATTAGAATTTTTAAAGTGTAATTCAAAAACACCGCCCATTCCGCCATAGCGTAAAGAAGAATATTTAAGGTCTTGGAAAGAAGAATTACTACCGCCAAGCCCGATATAAAACGTTCGGGAAGATTGAGCATTGAGGCACTGCGTAGTGATAAAAAAGAGGAAAAAAAGTTGCATTAATCGTTTCATGTAGTGATTGAATTTTTAGAAATTTTTCATAAAAAGCAGATAATCTATCTACCGAAATACACTACAAATAACGAGACTTTATTTTTTTTGATGGTCTACAAACCGCCATTTTAAGTCTAGATACAAGATCTTAGACCTTTTTTCGTGATTTTAGACTTTTTGGGTAGACGCGGAAAGGTTGTTTTGTTCTTTTTTGAACTTGGCAGGTGTGGTTTGAGCTATTTTTTTAAAAACAGCATAAAAACTAGCTTTGGAATTAAAACCAACCTCATAGCCAATTCCAACCACATTTAAGTGATTAAACTTAGGATTAAGTAACATTTCCTTAGCAGCATTTACCCGATATTGATTAATGAATTGATTGAAATTAATACCCGATTTTTGATTAATCAAATGAGAAAGATGCTTAGTAGAAAAACGACAAAGTGCAGCTAAATCAGTGAGGTTTAACTCCGAATTGATAAAGGGTTTTTCGGTGTTCATTATAGTTAAAAGAAATTGATAATCTTTTTCTAATTCATCTATTTGAGGCGGTTTGACTTCAATAATTTCAGGAATAGGAACGGAGAGAGGAATCGTTTTTTCTGGGATTTCTAAAGATTGATCAGACAATATAGGCACTTCAACTTTAGGCTGTTTGAAACCAAATAAACTTGCCCAACAAATAAAAATAAGATTAAGTACAGAAAATACAATGCCATCTATATTGGAGTCATTTGAAATAAAAAATGAAGAAATGATCATCACCGCAAAAAATGATAATTGATAATAAGCTGCCATTTTGACCCATTTCAATTGTTTATTTTGGATAGAAGAATAATAATTATTGAGTTTGGTTTGATGGGAATTAATCAATCGAATTATTTTGATGATAAAATAAAGAACAAAAGGCATAAATACCAGCACATAGAATAGATTAAATATAGAATCTTCCCAATTGGCATACATTGATAATTTAGTAGAAATAGGAAAACAAAATAGAACCGCGAAGACTAAAAAATCAATTATCCCAGGAAGTAATAACCAATAATCTTTGCGATTGAGGTTAACAATTAGGCTTTTGGTATAAAGATAGAGGAGAACAGGGCTAAGGAAAGCAAAATTAATAGGAAGAAAAATGAATTGTGGATATAGGTTTAAAAGATGCGTATCTTCTATAATAATATTGAATAATTCAGCAGAAAAAGTAATGATAAACAAGCCTAAAAAAAGTGTAGGTTTACTTTTTTTACTATCTACAATTAGTAGTGTACCAAAGAGCAGTCCTTGAAATAACCCTAAAAAATCTATAAGGCTAATGATATTGTAATTAATTTCTTCCATAGCTATAAGTCTGCTTTTTTGCAAAAATACTAAATGATATGGAAGAAATTAGTAATGGATCTTATTTAGGTTTTTTTTTATAAAATTTAAAAGGATTTTATAAACTTCCCTGCTTTAATAATAACTTAAAAATCCCGCCTTGGAGATTATATAAATTATCAAAAGGATGTTTTCTTTCTAGTTTTTGAATAGCGATTTGGCTCCGAATACCTCTTTTACAATATAACACAACAGGTTTATCATGATTAATAATGGCTGCATTTTTCATGATTTGATCTAAAGGAATTAAGCTTCCGCCAATATTGAAAAATTGATGTTCTGACGGTTCACGTACATCAATTAACTGAAAATCTTTATCCGTAGTTTCCCACTGTTTTAATTCCGTCAACGAAATTTGTTTCATCATTTATTATTTAAAACTTAATCTTTGATTTTAATACTATCTCGAATCATAGGCGGAATTGTTGGCTCATCAGAATATTTAACTTCCCAGCCTGTATCTTTTACGATCAATTCAATCAATTTGAGTGTTTCATAACCTTGTTTAATCGCAGCATCTTTCAAACTCTTGTTTTCCAATGCTTTTTTATTAATATAATCCTTCGCCATCTTGTTCAATTTCGTGCGATCTTCTTTTGTATAATAATTCAAATACCCTTCGTATAATTCTTCATAAACAATATCTGGTTCGACCGAAAGTATTTCAGGCTCTGGCAAATGGCTGATAATCAATAGTTTTTCTTCTGGATGGGTTTGAAATGTCATTTTTTCTAAATCAAAACCGATTAATACTTTAGCCGTAACTCTCAATCGTGCTTTTTTGCGAAAAGGGCCGAAATTAAAATCAACGCCCATATAATTATCCCATTCTTTATGAGTATATGATTCAGAGAAATAACCTTCAACTGTGACGAGTTTCGAGACGGTTTTAATGCGTTCGAGGAGGATAATTGACTCTTCTTTCTCTACTGTTTTAGAAAAGGAAAAATTCAAATACTGTGATACAAAAAGCCCTGCTCCAAAGACTAAGAGTAACAATAGTACATTTGTTAATAATTTGCTCATTGGTATTTTTTTAATCTAAGAATTGAATCTCTTCAAGAGATCTAATTCTTGAAATGCTATTCATTGACTAAACGAGATAATATAAATTTTATTCTAAATCCTGCAAACACTCATTTAGCCAATCTAAGTTAGCAATGTTATTCATTTTTTTTAATCGTTCGTCAATACTTTTCCACTTACCATTATAAATTGATGGACTAATGAGGTCTTGTTGTTCTTTGAGTTTAAATATCCGTTTAGCGAACTTGATTAAATTCAAATTGGCCTGTTTTCTATAATTTGAAATGTCTTTACTGCGCAGAATATAAATTTTGAATGCATCAATGAGTGCGTAAAAAGGCTCTTCTTCTTCCAACTCATAAAAGCTTTTGAGTTGAATAATTTTTGCGCCCAAATGATAAGATGTATCAGTGAATTTGACCTCATGAAGCAATTGTAAAGATTTTTTATAGGCTTTAGTAGAATAATAGAATGCCGCTAAATTATAGATATAAGCATTCTCTCGATTTTTTGGTGATAAATCTTTTTTATATTGATGAATAAAATTTTCTGTCCATTGCGTCTCGCCTAATCTAATGCCAACAGTAATAATATTTTTATAATCCCATTGCGCTAAATGGTCATTTTGAAAAATGATGCGATTGTCTAATAAGAATTTATAGACATCTAAAATTTCCTTATAAAAATTAGGATGTCCTTGATTAATTTGTCGGATACAAAAATTAAGGACATAATCGTATAACTTACTCATTTCGGAATTAGGAAAGATATGCAAATTGCTAGCTAATAATAATTTAAGCTGATAATAATCTTCAATTTTTCCTTCCTTAATGGTTTTTAATGCTTGATAATAAACTGTAATAGCAGGATATTGATTATAATTTTCACTATGATTTTTGACCCAATTAATTAAATCATCTAAATGATGACTTTGATAATTAGCTTGTATCACTGTATTTCGGCTGATCATATCGCAAGCTGCTCGTAGTTTTGTTGAGATATAAAACAAGTCCAGTTTATTGTTTTTTAATTGTAGATTTTCATCATAAGCCCGTTTAGGTTTTTTTAAAAAATGCTCATCCAATTGTTTATAATATAAATATTCATCAAAAAAAGTAGATGAATTTTGAATAGTAGACTGCTTTTTTATTTTTTCTAATTTTCGCCCTTCTTGTAATAAAAGTTTATCCAAATCACGGGTAAGTAATTCATTCATTAAACAAATTTGAGGCAATAAGTTGGAATGTTGATAATTATGAAAAGCTAAAAAATCAAATAATTGCTTGGTTAATAAGGATAAAACATTATTAATTCTTAGCTCATTATAAGCTGTTTTTTTGAAAACAAAAGTAAAGGCTTTTTGCTTGTTTAGCTGTTTCTCCTCGAAATCTGGTGCGGCAAGTAGAATCCAATGATACAAAGTTTTGACCTGCTCACTCTTATTATGAAAAGGAGAAAATAGCCAATCTTTGAATTGGTATAATTCTTTTTTACTAAATTTTTTAATAATTTCTATTGATTTCGATTTTTTCAAAAATATATTTTTTTACTTTAAAAAACTAATAATCAGCAAATTACATTTTTTTTTTCAATTTTTAAAAATATTTTTTTCAAAATTAGTATTTTTTTTCAAAGTTAAATAGCTGTACCATTGTATTGTGATAAAAAAGAAATCTAAAAGACAACTTAAAATTAATAACCAATGAAGCAACTAATTCAAAAAAATTTAACTTACTTCACTTTCGTTTTATTTTTAATGACGATAAGTACTGTTGTTGCTGCCCAAAACACGCAACCAACCGCTACGGACGACTACTTTTTTACAACAGTAAACACCCCTGTGACTGGAAATTTACTGGCGAACGATTCAGATTCTAATGGAGATAATCTATTTATTAACACTACTCCTATAACTTCGCCACTACAAGGTGCTGTAACGATTAGTAGTGATGGTTCAACAATTTATACACCTCCTACTGGTTTTACAGGTGGTGATGCTTTTACTTACCTAATTTGTGATGATGGTTCGCCTGTCATGTGTGATACTGCTACTGTTTATATTAATATCTCGAATATAACAGGAAATTGCAATATATTGCCAGATACAATTTCTAATACTCAGACAAGTAATTGCTATAATGATATCGTGCTTTGTCTTCCAATACCATTTACCAATAATCCATATGATATTTATGTAGATGGACAACTTCATTATGATGATTACAATCATTATAACTATGGTGGTTGTGGAAACGATTCTTCGGCTGTTTATGATATGGACAGTATATTGCTTACTGGGCCATGGCAAGTAGTATATACTGAAAATAATTATAGTTTTAATGTCACCACGATAAATAATGTAGCCTCTTTTAGTGATCTAGTTGATAGTTTGAATTACTATAATGGTTGGTGGAATCCTTGGACGTTTGATGCAACTAATAATAAAATTTCAAGAGAAGGACAATCTTTTGGACATATGCAATTTACGAATTTGACTACTATGGTGAGTGCCTCAGTAACATCTTCGTTTTATATCTCTTCTATTCTACTTCGGGTGAGTTCTACTGCTCAATTGCTCACAATTACAGATGGTACTTGTGTCGAAAATGTGGTATTAGATTTTTCTTGTTACCCAAGTATAGATAGTGTTAGTGAAGCACCTGTTTCTAGTTGTGCAAATACAGATGGAGCTATTACTGTGCATGCTAAGGGAATAGGTAGTATAGAATATCAATTATATGATCCTTTTACAAGTACTTATGGTGCTTGGCAAACTTCCGCAACATTTACTAACTTGCAAGGAAGCAATGATTATAAAGTAAGAGTAAGAAATGCAGGTGAAATCCAAAATTCTTATCATGAAAATAATTATTTTGATTTAAGAGGAGCAGATAAACCTCAAATTCAGGGCTTAACTCATTTTGGTAATACCTTAACTGTACATGCAACAGGAGCATTACCTTTGGAATATAGTTATAGACATAGTTCTAGTTATACGGCTTACCAAGCTATTAATCAATTTTCTCCTTATAGTTATAGTTCTAGTTACAAAAGAGTAAAAGTTCGGTATAATAATGGTTCTTGTGAAGTTCTTGGTTATTTGCAAATGAATGCTTCTTCGTCTTCCATTACTGCTGGGACTGATAGCATTATTGCCCCAAGTTACAATACTTATACTATTAATGTATTAGTCAATGATAGCCATATTAGTGGCGCGACATTAGTCACTACGCCTCAGAGTTTGTCTAATACTAATGGTACAGTGACTTTAGATGCCGCAGGTAATTTGAGTGTGAATACCGCCTATTAAGTACTAAAGCAAAAATAAGTTAACAATTAAAATCTAGCTTAAACTCAATGCTAAAGTCTTCATTATTATAT
>CAKZLL010000027.1 GCA_937125475.1 uncultured Saprospiraceae bacterium
TTTCTCTCCTTAAATTTAAAAAATTTGGTTATTACATTTCCATTCTAACCAGCTTTTCTACAAAATCAAAATCCTCCATTACTCCATTATATTCTATTTTCAATGTATTCTCACACTGCTTATATTCTACTTTTTTTAATTTAGTTTTCGTTTGTCGTATTGTTAAAAATTGAAGAATAGCCAATTGATGATCAGAAAAACATTGTTCATTTTCGACAATAAAATCAGTATTCAATATTTGAAAATTAGGTAGAATTTTAGTTTTTAAACCATTTATAAAACGCTTAGGCATAATTTTAAATGATGTTTCAAAAGCCTCAATATTGGATAGCTCAAAAATTGTATGTCCTGTAATATTTTTAGCAGAAGGAAACAAAAGCGAATCGCCTCCACCCATAGTTGATTTATTCACTTCAATCTTCCAAAAACCATTATTAACCGCTCCTATTTTTCCTTTTAAAATCAACGCCCAAGCACTATATTTTCCTTTTAGAATGCCTTCTTTTGATATAAAGAACTGCTCCCACGCTTCACAAATTGCTTTATTTTTTTGATAAAAAGGCGAACGCTCCTCTCCTCTTGCTGCTATTCCTTCTAGTTGAGTTGCTTTCATGTTTAATGGTTTAGTTTATTTTTTAATGCTGCTCTTTCTTCTTCATATTTTTTTTTCGCTTTCAGGTATTTGCTTCTTCTATCACTCAGATTTAACATTCCCCAAGTACCGCCTATTATAAATATAATTCCCAAAAAAACAAGCATAGGAGCCATTAATGCAGCCATAATTGTACAAGCAATTCCAAATATTATGACAAAAATACCCATGAATGTATCAAATTTCACATTTCGATCAGGCGAAGCCCCTTTCACTACAAATTGATTATTCCATTTCTGGTCTAACATATCAATGGCCTCATATATTTCAGCAAATGAATCCTCTGAACTCCGTCTATTTTCAGCAATTGAAGATTGCCTTTTACTTGACTTTCGATTTTTGGTAAATAACGAATTATCTGTTTTGACGACTTCTAATTGTGCCTGACAATTATTACAAGCGACAAATTTTGTTCCTTGATGAAGTTCAAGTAAATTTCCACAATTATTACAACTAACTTGCTTTTTCATTAATGATTTTATCTTTTATTTTTGTGTATAACGTACTATAAATTGTGCTTGTTATTTCTTTTTTAAAATAAAAATATGCTAATAATTTTACTAAATAAATCTACAAATCACATAAAATTAACGGCTAATTTCTCTATCTTTTCTCAATAATACATAAAAAGGAATCCCCAACATCAAAAGTATAAAACCTAAAAAAACCACATCTTTACCACAGCCAATAATCACCCATATCGAAAAACAAAATGCTAAGAAAGCTAAAAGAAGTTTCGTTTTTCTATGTTTAACACCATCTTTTTCAAAAACTAAAATCGCTAAACTAGCCGTAGAAAAGATATAAGGCGTGACAACCGAAAGCGTCGATAAAGTCATCATAAAGGTAAATGCTGCAACTAAACTTTCAGAATATTTAAACATCATTAGGATTGAAACTAAAATGCTCGAAAGGGCGATTCCAATCGCAGGTGAGCCGTTTTTATTTATTTTTTTAAAAATTCTAGGAAAAAGGTTATCCGTAGCGGCTGACATTGGAATCTGACCTTGTATCAAAATCCAACCATTCAACGCGCCTAAAGTCGAAACAACAGCTCCAAATGCTACAAGATATTTAGCTGTTTGTCCCCAAAACAAACCCGCTGCATCTGCAAAAGGAGCAGAAGAATTTGCCAGAATTTCGGCTGGAATAATTCCCATTATTGCAACAGAACTAAGAATATAAACCACAACCGCAATCAATGTTCCTCTGATTGTCGCTTTTCTGATTGTAGATTCTGGATTTTCTACATTTTCACTCGGAATAGTCGCGCTTTCCATACCTAAATAGGCAAAAAGCGTCAAAGTCATCGTCGTCGTAATCGCAGATAAATTGCTTTCTCCACTTAAATTAAATGGCAAAAAATGTCCTGCTTTAATATAAAAAATACCGACAAAACCAATTAAGAAAATCGGTATGATTTTTAGAATTGTTGTTAGTAATTGAACAAAACCTACCGTTTGTATTTTTTGCGTATTTAACCAAGTCATTCCCCAAATAAAAAATAATCCTGTCCCAATTGCAGCAAGAGAAGAACTCGCCAATATTGGGAAAAATACAGCCAAATATCCCACTAATGCCACAGAAATAGCCGCATTTGTACTCCAAATTGAGACCCAATATCCCCAAGCAACCAAAAAAGCAGGAAATTCACCCAAACTAACTTTGGTATAAGCGTAAGGACCGCCATTAGAATTAGGTAATAATTCACTCAAATAACCAAAAACCGTTGCCAAAAGTATCGCTCCTAAAGAAGAAAAAAACCAACCTAATAAGCTAATTCCACCATAAAGTGCCAGAGATGCAGGCAATAAAAAAATACCAGAGCCGATCATATTTCCAGTTACTAAAGCAGTACTTGACCATAATCCGAGTTTTTGATTAGACATAGTTGGTTTTATTTTTAAAAAATGGGATGAAAGCCTTGAAGATAATTTTTTTTGATAAAGAAACACCAAAAACCTATCTTCCTACATCTATACTATTAGAAACGCGCAAAAAAGCGTAGTTTTAATAATCTAGAGAGAAAGAGCGTTCCTAATATTCAAACCTATTGCCAACGTGACCGAAAAAGAATTAGTAGAACTTTGCAAAAAAAACGACCGAAGAGCTCAAAAAGAGTTATTCGAGAAGTACTCGTCGAAAATGTTCGGGGTGTGCAAACGGTATGTCAAAAGCCATGAAGACGCAGAAGATGTCTTGATCGAAGGCATGTATAAAGTCATGGCAAAGATACATTTATACAAAGGAAAAGGTAGCTTTGAGGGCTGGATTAGGCGTATTCTAGTCAATGAGTCTTTGATGTGGTTAAGGAAAAAACACAATTTCAGGCTGACTATTGAAATTAGTAATATTGATATTAAAACAACTATTACAGCTCAAGATAAGTTACAAGAACAAGACATTTTATCATTATTAAATAAATTACCGACAGGTTATCGAACTGTCTTTAATTTATATGTAATCGAGGGTTATAAGCATAGAGAAATTGCAGAAATGCTTAAAATTAGTATTAACACCTCTAAATCACAGCTGATTTTGGCTAAAAAGCGATTAAAAGCAATGGTAGAAAAAAATCGCTATCCAGGGGTAGGTTAAGAGAAAATGTTATGGGATTAATAAAGGGATTGTTAAAAAGAAAAGGATGAACGAGTTTGATTATAATGATAGAGACGATGAAATATCGCAACTTTTTAAGGATAAAGCCGAAAAGCTCGAAGCAAATCCGTCGTTCAAAGCGTGGGATCGGTTGGAACATAAACTGGATTCACGGCGGTTGAGAAAACGGGCGGTGACTTATAGATATACTTCAATGGTTGCTGCTGCAATTGGTCTAATTGCTTTGATTATGGCGGTTGGTTTATTTGAAAAAATGTCTAGTACTGGATTAGATGGACAAACAGCAAGCGAGGCGATAGAGGATGATAGAACAGATGATGAAAAACAAATCGCTGAGGCAATTCGTTTGCATCGCCTAGAAAATGCTTTGGAAAAAGAAGGAATTGAAATAGAAACGTATCAAGAAAATATTAATAAAAAAGAGAAAACCAAACAAGTGGTTGAAATAAAAGAACCTAAACGAGTTCAACCAATTCTTGATGATGTTACCGATGAGGAGAGCGAGCCTAATAATAAAGTCATTGATAATAAAATTGGTGATAGAAGAAAACCTTTACCAGAAGTTCCTCAAGATCAACCACAAAAAAATCCAACTAAAAAGGTAATAACAAAAAAACAAAAAACAAATGCTCCAGTATCTCCCAAACCTGCTGTTCAAAAAGAAATTCTTGAAGAGGTGGAGGAAGAAGTAGCCGCAGAATATGATGATGCAGGAAACCTAGATGAAGATATAAGAATTGAAGAACCTGCTGTTCGATTAGATAAAGCTCCTGCTTTGAATAAAGATCAAGAAGTTACCCCTTCTAAAAATAAAAGAGATGCTCAAGATGTTACTTCAACAAGTGCAGGAAAAACAAATAATTATAAAGTTAAGGAAGTATCCAAAGCAGAGAAAGCTAAACGTAAAAAATCTGAAAAGGCAATCAATTTAGCTCAATTCAATTGGATTAAAGGACGCTGGAAAGATGCTTTAACGGCTAATTCTTATGAAAATTGGTATGAAATTGAAGGGGCAATTTTAGGTGAAGGTTATGTTATTAATGGAAAAGACACGACTTTCACGGAGTATATGAAGATTTATCAAAAAGGTAAAACCGTTTATTTTGAAGGAAAAATTGATGATAGTCAGTCTATGAAAAAATTCAAATTGAAATCTTTCATAGGTAATAAAGCGATTTTTGAACGACGAGGCAAGAACTTTCCAAATCAGGTAGTTATTACTAAATCTTCAACCGCTGCTTTTACAATTATTTATAAAAATAAAAAAGACAAAAGCATTAAAGAAAGTCAAGCTAAATATCTTAATCAGCGAAATTATGTTGAACCTACCGCGCCTAGACGAGCTTCTCGAAATTTGAATAGGTATTAGACTTTATTCTAAATAATTTTGTATGAAGCTAAATTATCTTTTAAAACTACTCTTCGTTGGCAAAATGCTCATTTAGCACAGCTAAACTCCGCTTTTACCGCCTTGATTAGCTTTAAAATCTAAATTGCCATTCATTATAAAACCATTTTAGAATAAAGTCTATTGATAAAAGTCAATTAATATTAGCAAAAAAATAAGCCACGAATGTTTAAAATATTCGTGGCTTATTTTTTTGTCCTGCCTCATTCTAGCACTTGTTATTGAGTTGTTAAACGGTTTCAAAATCAGATGATCTAGCGTTTTTTTATCTAGTTTAGTAGCAATTATAAGGCTTGTTACCAATCAAAACTCTGTATAATGTTAAAATTCAAAATATTACTTCTTCCTTCTATTTTCTTATTATTTCATTTTACATCTTGTAGCATTCAAGGAAATACAAATTTGTCAAAAAATGAGGCTCCTTCTATAATATCAAAGAAAAAAGACGCTATAAATCAGTCAAGTTCGAATACTAAAACATTAGGAAAACTATCAATCGGGCAAAAAATCAGAGATAATAATTATTTGCCAGTTGAAGAACGAATTGAACTGTATCATTTATTAAAAAAGACAAGCCCAGATAGATATAATTTTAAGAGCCAAGATGAACTTAATATGTATGGATATTCTTTACTTTGGGATGGTTTTCATCAAGATGCATTAGCCATTTTCAAGTTAAATGTGGAGCAATTCCCTGATTGGTTTGAAGGGTATGATAGTTTAGGAGAAGGCTATCTCAACAAAGGAAATAAAGAAAAAGCATTAGCAAATTATAAAAAATCCGTAGAATTAAATCCTAAAAACCACAATGGAATAGATCAAATCAATCGGATTAATGGCACGTATAAAACACCTCCAAAACCTGCTAATAAATTTGCTAAAACATTCCCGGCCAAATCTTATAAAGATGATTTAGATGAATTGGGCAAAAAGTTAATCGAGATTAATCCAAATGCACTCAAATTTATTACTAAAAAAGCCTTTTTAAAACTGATTAAAAAGAAAAAAAAGCTCATAACAAATCAAACAACCTATAGCGAATTTAGCTGGCATTGTAGCGAAATAATTGCTAGTGCTAATTGTTCGCATACTTCAATGGGCGGTTTTTATAAAGCATGGGATATGCTTCCTATTTCATTAAGATTTCCTCTACAAACACGATGGATCAATGATCAATTGTTTATTATTGATAATCAGAATAATGAAAATAATGTAGCTATTAAAGACGAAATATTGAGTATTAATGGAATAGCAGTGTCTAAATTAATCAATGATATTTATAAACATATTCCGTCTCAAGGATATATAAAAACATCTAAAAGACAAGATTTTAACGAATGGAATACTGGAATGATTTCTTATGCCCTAAATTTCCCTACCACCTATAAAATCACTGTAAAAGGGAAAGACAAACCCATAATATTAAATACTGCCCAAAGGAGTTCTTATATTTCCCCTTTCAAAAAACCGTGTTCCAAAGAATTATGTTTTGAAATATTAGACGATGATACAACCGCTATTTTAACTATTACAACCTTTAATTATTATTGGTGGAGCAATCTCAATTATTTTAAAAAATTCATAGATAATCGTTTTAAGGAAATCAATGAAAAAGGCATTAAAAATCTTATCATTGATGTTCGTTTCAATGGTGGAGGATCGCCAGAATCTAGTATTTATTTGCTAAAACATTTAATTAATCGACCTTTTGTTTATTATTCTAATGTGCCAGATGATGTAGGAGAAGGCATTCAATATCCTTTTGATCAAGCATTTAAAGGACAACTTTATTTTATAATAGATGGAAATGGAAACTCTACAACTGGTCATTTCATGTCAATTGCAAAGGATTTGAATCTAGGAACAATCATTGGTGAAGAGCTCGGATCTAATCAATTTTGCACAGCAGGACAAACCATATGCAAGCTTCCGAATACGGAATTAGAGTATTATATTGCTAGTTCGACTTGTGTATCTTCTGCCACATCATTACCCGATGAAACAGGAATTTTGCCCGACCATTATGTTACTCAAAGTATAGATGATTATTTGAAAGGGGTTGATCGAGTTAAAAAATATACACTTGATTTGATTAAAAAGTAATATAAGACACTTTACAGTGCCTTTCCGAAAATGGAAAAAGATTGAATTATAAATCCTGATTTTTTGATTCTCACGTTTGGTAATGAAAAATCACAGCTAAAATACTTTAGCTGTTCAATTCATACAAGGTGTTATTTTTAAACCTTCGATAAGCATTTATTATGATCAATCGTTGTTTTGGAGTAGGTAATAAAGGAGGTATGATTTGATCAAAATCGCTTTCAATATATTTGGACACTAATGAAAATTCTTTATTGGGTTGAGAGTTAATCCTTATTTTCAAAAATACGAATAGTAATTTTTTGCGGAATGATCTTTCATTGATTGTTCCATCAAAATAATCATCTAGACTCTCGCTGATGCATTTTTTATAATCATCAATAATAATTTGTCGCCTATATTTTAAGTTCTCTCTATTCAAATCACAAATCCTTGCTGTTTGACGACCTCTTCCTAAGTGATCTATGCCTCGAATTGCGCCATTAATTTTAAATTCAAATGCAGTTTCTGGTGTATCAATTTCTGGATGAAACAAATAAGGACGTTCATTAATTAAAGGCGAATTTTCTGCTTTACACTGCTCTTTATCCAATTTTTGATTTGAAATTAAAAACGACGGGCTGTTCACTCTATCTCCCATGATTGGAAATTGCGTTCTTTTACCGTTCTCAGTATTACAATTGTGACAGCTCGGAATTAAGTTTGTCCATTCGTAGCAAAGCCAATAATAACCTTGATGTGTTTTATCCTCTTTTACTTCCTTTTTTGGTCGATAATGCTCAATTTCTGGCTTATGTTCCATTATTTCACAATACGCACATTTATTGTAATAAATCTCTTTTAATGTATCTCGAACCGTATATATCTTTTCCCCATTTTCTGTTTTTATTCCTTTATAAATAACATCTTTAATTTGTTTTTTATCTACATTTCTAGCTATATTTTCTAATTCGGCAGAAGCTTTTTGTAAGCGTTCAGGGATTGGAAAATCCTTTTTTCTATTATTTGAAATCATGGGGCAAGGCTATTTTTCTTTCAACATTTTGAGCAATTCATCTTCTTTATCGGTATTCATATAAGATTGAAGTGCTTGCAACATTTCGTCATTCTCTTCCAATTCGCTCATAGTGTTTTCCGTTTGCAGATTAATACCAATTTCTTAAATGAGGACAGACGACAAAATTACAAGCCGCCTCGATACAATATACTTAAACATTATCGACTGACATAAAAATGTATGGTTCCCCTCGTGATTGCAACGAATGTATTGAGGGATAGTTTGCGCTAATGTATTCGGAGTCTTGTTGAGGGGCTTAACCCTCGCTCCACGATGA
>CAKZLL010000028.1 GCA_937125475.1 uncultured Saprospiraceae bacterium
CGAAATATCATACCCCAATTCACCAAATTGCCAAATCATTTTAGGTCCAGGAATAGTAAAGAAAAACGCGCCCGCCATTTCTATCCGCTCCAAGCCAGTAAGAACATTTTTGATATTGTAACTGCCGCTGTTATTTCCGAACTGAATATTTTTATACATCAAACGCTCTTCGTCATGACTTTCCATATACCCCACGACATGCGGATCGTTCCAGCCTCGATTTTGATTACTAATCCATTGGAAACTTGAATTACTTGTATAACCCATCGTAGATTGATTATAATTATTATTGAGATTTCCCCAAAGCATCATACCATAATCTGCTAAAACTTTTTCTTCGTTATTGTCTCCAAAATGTTCAAGAATAACATAAAAATCATTATCCATTCCCCAACAAACATCAGCAATACGTTTTAAAATATCAATTCTTGATTGATCATAATTTCCCCATGCACCAACATTAGTTGGATTGTTCGTTTGTGTAAAACCTTTCGATAAATCAAATCGAAAACCATCAACTTTAAATTCTGTAATCCAATATTTCATGACCCGATCGACCCAATCTTTAGTTGCTTGACTTTCATGATTGAAATCATAACCAACATTAAAAGGATGACGTTCCGTAACATTTAACCAAGGATTGTTAGGCGAAGGTCTAAAATTAGCATCATCCCAATATAATTGACAAAGCGGACTTTGACTAAAAGCATGATTAAAAACCACATCCAAAATCACTGCTATTCCTCGATTATGGCATTCATCAATTAGTGCTTTAAAAGCATCAGCCGAACCATAGTATTTATCTAATGCGGCATGAAAAGACGGATTATAACCCCAGCTTTCATTTCCTTCAAACTCATTTACAGGCATCAATTCAATCGCATTTATACCCAAACGCTCTAAATAATCTAACGTATCTTTTAGCGTTTGATAATCATGACGATCTACAAAATCCCTAACTAATAATTCATAAATTACTAAATCTTCATTAGCAGGTTTTTGAAAATTGGTAGTTTGCCAGTTATAAGCAGGTTTCCCAGGATGAATAACTGTAACATTTCCTGTCGTTTTTCCAATAGGATAAGATTTTAAGTTTGGATAAGTAACACTCGGAATCCACGAATCATTCCAAGGATCAAGAATAATTTCAGAATAAGGATCCGCAATAGTGATTTCATTGTCTACGACATATTGAAAACCATATTCCATATTAGGCGTTAAGCCTGTAATCTCAATCCACCAAGAAGCATTATCTGTTCCACGATTCATATAATAAGTTGCATCTAATTGCCAATCATTAAAATCACCAATCACATAAACAAATTGCTTGTAGGGCGCATACAACCTTAATCGAACGGTAGAATCATTAATATAATTAATACCTAATTCCGTTCCCATCGGTGGATCTTGCGTATTAACTGCGCCATTCACCACATAATAAAAAGTATCTCGAACCGTAGTAGAACCATCATTAGCCACTAATTCGACTAGATGATTTCCTGCAGTAGTCGCATTAATTGTATGATTGATGGTCGTTGCATTCGTAGCTTGCGCGATTTGGCTACCATTATCAAATAAAGTCATAGAGGAAGAAATCGAAGCTGCCGCAGAAATTGGAATAGCTGTACCACTATTGACTGCCATTTGATTTTGAGAAGGTGTGATAAAAGTGGTTAATAATGCACTTCCTGCGGAATACACATCATAAAAAATATCAGAACCTGCCGCAGAACGTCCAACTTTTGAGCCAGCGGCATTTCTAAAAACAAAAGCTAATTTAAGAACGGTTTCATTTTGCGGAATGCCATAGAAACTCCTGACATGGTATTTAATTTGATGTAAATTATTTCCCAAATCAGTCATTAGAACATTTGCATCAGCAGTTCCCCAATTTCCTTGAACATATTTCCAATCAGTAGGACTAGTGCTTGCACTCGTAATCACACCTGTATGTATATAAACGGGAGTAATGCCTGCTAGTTCGCCATTTCCTTGCGTCGCATCAAAAATGACAGTAACGGTATCATCCGCTGTTGGAAAAACTGGTGTCACACTAACAACTTGAGCATTCAGTACACTAAAACCAAATACAAAGCAAAACAATAGATATAATCTTATTTTCATATTTTATAGTATAAAATGACGTAAATATTAATACTACAAAATTAATTAAAATGATGATATAAAAATGGTCGTTTTATAGTCTTTTGATTGGTATTAATTTAAAGTTAAAATCTTCGACCTTTTCCTATTTTTTATGTATCCTTGTTTTTGAAAAAATTACACATCTAAATTAATTAAAACACAAGAAACTAAGACCTTTTCTTTTAGTAAGGTTTTAGGTAAAAAAAGATAGAACCATGAGAGTAATTGAAGTGAATGGTGGAGGTTTAGATAACTTAAAAATAGTAGAGCGACCAAACTCTAACCCCGCAACTGGCGAAATTTTAGTAAAATGGCACGCGACTTCTTTGAATTTTCACGATTATTTAGTTGCAATAGGAGCAATTCCAGTAGCTGAAAATCGAGTACCAATGTCGGATGGCGCTGGCGAAGTGATCGGAGTAGGAGCGGGCGTGACTAAATGGAAAGTCGGTGATAAAGTCATGTCTTTATTTTTCCCGAATTGGATAGAAGGCACACCGACTTTAGCCAAAACGATGAAAATATCAGGAGAATCTACAGATGGTTATATTGCCGAGCAATCCTGTATTTCTGCGGAAGCTGTTACGGCAATGCCAAATGATTATACTTATGGAGAAGCCGCGACTTTGCCTTGTGCAGCTTTGACCGCTTGGCGAGGATTAGTTACAGAAGGTAAGATAAAAGCAGGTGATTCGGTTTTGATCGAAGGTACAGGTGGTATGTCAATTTTTGGTTTACAAATCGCATTAGCGGCAGGAGCTACGGTTTACGCAACGACCTCTTCCGAGGAAAAAGCAGCTCGTTTGAAGACAATTGGTGTAGTTGGTGTAGTTAATTATAAAACAGATAGCCGCTGGGGAAAAACCATTTTCAAAATGTCGGGCGGAGGTGTTGATCATGTTTTGGATGTTGGTGGAGGTTCTACAATGAAACAATCTATCGAGGCAGCTAAGATTGGCGGAAGCATTATTTCAATAGGTATTTTGGGCAATGGTAGAAAAGGAGAGATTACTTTTCCTAAGTTATTTTTCAAGCATTTGCGTTTGATTGGTGTGGCAGTTGATTGTCGAGAATCACAAGAAGCAATGGTTAGAGCGATTAATGTGTCAGGGTTTAAGCCGCTGATTGATAAAAGTTTTGGATTTGAGGAATTAGGAGCAGCTTTTCGTTATCAAGAAACAGGTCAGCATTTCGGGAAGGTTGTTTTGGAGTGGTAGAATTTTCTGTTAATAAATACTTTTCTAAAGTCTTTTTAGGTATAGCGCACCGACACCCAAACATAAATTTCGTGTCGGTACGCTGTACCTAAAATTTAACATCTTATTCATCTACTACAAACAGTGACGTTGCGCTGCAACTAAAATCTTAAATAACTTTTGTTACAGTGTGTTAATCTTCTATTTATGCGAATTAAGAGTTGAATAAAATCAACAAGCCTTGGTTGTTAAATATTTATAGATTGAAATAAATTTAAACTGTATGAGAGAATAACAGTTTTATAGTAAAAAAGGCTTAAATCTGGTAATTCATATTAAAAATAGCTTTTTTATTTACATAATTTGTCAACCTATTTCAGGAAGATACACACATTCTCAACTCTCAATTTTCAACTTTTAATTCTAAGCTAGGTAACGGTTTAATTACCTTTGAGGTTGATGTATTACAACTTTTTTCGGAAGAAGGATCATCTAGGCGAAGCGATAGATTCCTATTTAATTGATAACTGAATTGAACTTTCCATCTATCCTCCATTGGAAGTTTTGAAATAGTCTTATCAAAATCAGCTTGAAATGAACGGATCAGTTGAATTATTTTTAAGCGAAGAGTTTCATTTAGAAATTCTTCGTTAGTGTTATAAACAGCTTGAATTCCATTAAATTTCTGTTCTTTTGCATCTTTTTCAAAATCATCTAAAGCATCTAACCAATAAATTAACTGACCAAAAGAATGACCTATATCAAATAAGGTATCTTTTGCAGATGGATGTTGAGTCATTTTTGCACCATGTTTAAAAACTAAAGCGGTCATCATAGCGGTTGGTTCTGCATAATAATTTAAGGTCTCAGTTATCGTATTAAATTGTGTTTTTTTCACTTCTCTTTCTAATTGAATACCTATCCATTCCCAAAGTGAATTTACTGGAAAACTCCACGACAGCAATGTTTTTTCAGTTTTTTTAACCTTTGATTTTAATAAACTACGAGCCGTTTTCCAGCCTTGTTTAAATCCTTTTTTGCTATCTAATATATTGTCTTCGATTTTTAAAGCACCAAGCATTACATTAATAGCTGCAGTGTATTCTAATACTTTAGGGATTTTTTCGGCTTTTTTTGGTAATGCAAAACATTTTTTTACAAAATATTGGCTATCCCATTGTTTTTTATCTTGCTCTTCATTATCAAAAGCGGATAATAATTGTCCTAAAAAAACAACATCATGGTTAAGCAAAACACGAGTTCGTTGCCCGTATTTTTTACCCATAGTTTTGCAAGTACCGCAATAATGCAAACGATAATCTTTTCGATATTCGTCATTAGAAGTGCTATTTTTAATTGATTTCATTAACCCAAACATAATTGCTGATTTTTTAAACCTTACTAAATAAGAGGTTTTATTAATCCTAATTTTATCTATTTTTAAATATTTGATAAAATAGGATAAGTTAGTAACACGCTAACAGTTACATGCATTATCACAGGCTCTAGCCAACATCCAAATAAATAGGAAGACCGCAGTAAGAACACCTAAAAAAGCAATAGCAAAAATTTGAAAACCTGTCTTCCAAGAACTTCCATTTCTTGGTCGTTTTGATTTTTTTGCTATACGGATACGTTTTGCAATTTTTGCCTTATATTTTTTACTTAAATCATATCCATTAATACTTTTAATTTGGTCTAAATGTAATTCATTTAGAATAACACCATCTTTATTAATAAGTGTGATACTTCCAGTCGGAGAAATTTGTCCTAGTACTCCTCTTCCTTTGTCCCTATTTTTTAGCTCTAATGAAACAGGGTCACCAATAATAAAAGTTTTGGTTTTCTTCCTGCCTACTAAAATTAAGGCATATTCGCGAGTAGTGTCTATAGGTAAACGGGAGGCGGTTTGTGTTTCTGGATTAATTGCCTCTTCTACAATGGCTATGTGTTTCCACATTTTTTGAGAGCTTGCTTGCATTTGTAGACTAATTATCAAGCAAAAAAATACTGTGATTAGTTTTAAATAATTCATGATAAATGTGGTTTTTTAATAATATATTGATATAAATCATATATTACAATATATAATTTATTTTCATAACAATCAAGTACATCAAATCATTATTACTCAAGTAATGCTTATAATTGTGAAAATATAATATCGTTTAGGATAGCTTGATTATCAGTGCCAAAAGAAAAATTTTCCTATTAATTGAACTATTTCATTAAATTTAGTTGTTGATAGGTCAGAAAGTTTAAAATCATAACGCGCGTTAGCATTTTAGCAGAGATGAGGTAGAAAGAGTGATTGAACTTTTTTAAGGATGCATCATCTATTTTTTAATTATAAAAATGCTACTCAAATGAAATGGCGAAAATTTAATGGAGATCCAATTGAATTGCCTATCAAAGATGCAGTAGAAAAGACAATTCTTCGTGAAACGGCTAATGGCTATAAGATGAAAGTTTGTATAGGTACAGACTCGCAAGTCTATGGCGGTACAGTTGAATTTGCAACAGTTATTGTATTTTTGCGTGTCAATCGAGGCGGGTTTATGTATATACATAACGAAAAGACGGTGAAGAAGATGAGCATTAAAGAGCGCATGATTACGGAAGTAGGAAAATCAGTGCAAATCGCTTATAGTCTTTGTGATATATTGGATAAATATGATGTAGAATTAGAGGTACATGCTGATATTAACACTGATCCTCATTTCGAATCAAATAAAGCATTAAAAGAAGCAATGGGTTATATTTTGGGAATGGGCTTTGTATTTAAAGCTAAACCAAATGCTTTTGCTAGTTCTTCTTGTGCAGATAAAATGTGTTAAATAATCAAGAAATACTTTGACTGAAAAAGCTCGTTTAAACATCAATGTTTAAACGAGCTTTTTTTATAATCGTTTGGGTGTAAAAAAAATGATATTAGGCATAAAATCTATGGGTATTAGAGTTTTTTGGCAACATATTAGCGTAAAAAACAATATGGAGTTGTTGATTTAAATTTTGAAAATACTTATTTTTAGGGGATATAATGTTAATAATAAAAAGTTTATTTATTATAAAAAAATAGATATATCATTAGGATTATTAAATAATAATCTATTATTTTTGTGGGCTAGAAATCACATCAATTAAGAACAACACACTTCAAAAGTCCTTATTTTATTTAAAAAGAAAAGAGAACACACTCGTCCATGATTAAAATTTGGAATAGAATATCCAATATAGGCATACATAGCAACTTGACGCTATTTGAGAAAAAGCGAATTTTATTGACTAATAGACTAGGAATTATATCTTCTCTTATTGGTGTCTTAGCATTTTTTATTCATTTATTTTTAGGGAATGCGATTAATATACTCCATGCTGTATTAATTATACTATTAACCTTACCTACTCTTTATTTTAATTCAATTCGACTTTATAGAACAGGAAGTTATGTGTTAGTTAGTAGCGGATTACTATTACTAATTGCACATACTATGCTGTATGGTTGGGAAGGAGGGGCAAATTATATTATGGTTTATATTTTCTTCACTGTCCTTATTGTTTTCACTAAAAATAGGGACTATTGGATAATGGGGCTTTTACATATTTTAGTCTTTATTATTTGTAAATATATTAGCCTTAATTTTCCACCTTTATTCCAAATTCCATCTATCGAAATAGGAAGTTATGTTTTTCTCTTTGCATTGACTTATCTGAATGTTAGTTTATTTAAATCTGAACAAGCAGAAGCAGAAGGAAATACAGAGTCACTCATAGAAGCCATTGAGAATAAAAATAAAGCATTAGAAACACAACGGAGTTTAGTTAAATATCAAAATCAAGCGCTCAAAAAAGCCAATGAAGAATTAGAAGAAACAGAAAAAAGTCTAAAAGAATCGGTTGAAGATTTAAGGACTTTTGCTTATATCGTTTCTCACGATTTAAAAGAGCCGTTGAGGATGATTAACAGTTATACACAGTTAATCAAGCGAAGATTGCATGGAAAACTTGATGAAGAAACAGAGGAGTTTATGTTTTATATCGTTGATGGTGCAAAACGTATGAAAGACCTTTTAGATGATTTATTAAAATATGCAACGACGACAAATAAAGAAGTCGAACGAGAAGATTTTCCTTTAAAAGATGCATTTGATGTTGTATTAATGAATTTGGAATTTCAGATAGAAGAAAGTAAAACTGATATTTATTTAGAAGAAGATAAATTACCAATTATTCATGCGCCATTTTCACAAATTACACAGCTTTTTCAAAATCTATTAACCAATGCGATTAAATTTCATAAACCCGATCAAGTACCAACAGTAATGGTTAGATCAAAAACCAATGATCGATATCACATTATTAGTATTCAAGATTTGGGAATTGGTATTCCAAGAGATAAAACGGATAGTATATTCTCGCCATTTAAACGAGTAGGGAATAAGGAAAAATACAAAGGAAGTGGTATTGGTTTGGCTATTTGTAAAAAGATTGTTCAAAATTTAGATGGAAAAATTTGGGTAGAAAGCGAACTAGGAGAGGGCGCGACATTCTACATTGCCTTTCCAATTAAAAAGAGATTGAAGAAGAAAGGCGAGTAATTAATAGACTTTATAGTAGAACTATTTTTAGTAATTGATGTTTTTAAATGAAATTCCCTTCATTTTTAAATCAATTATTATGAAATTCAAAATCGTATTTATTCTTACTTTTGCCTGCATTATTCATCTTAATTGTAAAGAAGAATTTGTAAAACCTTCAAC
>CAKZLL010000029.1 GCA_937125475.1 uncultured Saprospiraceae bacterium
CTGTGTACAAACTGATGAGTTGTCCGTTAGTTGCTAATGTTTTGCCAAAATCATCAATATGATGATTGAGTGCTGTTTCATAAAAACCACCTCCGATGTGATCGTAAGCCGTTCCCATTGCTAACTTATCTAAAGAGTTTTCTATCGTTTTAAGGACTTTTGGATTTTCAGTCATATAATAATGACGCATCAAAAATCTTAAACTAGAAGAGACAGGAGATTTTTCTTTCAATTTCAAACCACCACTTCTAATATCAATCTGAGTAGTGAGTTTGTCTCCAATAAATCTCAACTTTCTCTTTTTAAAAGAAGGCTCTTCCAAAACAATTTTAGCATGATTTTGTACTTTGCTTACTAATTGATTAGCAACAAATTCAATTTGAACTGGATTTTTATAATATTGCTTAGTGAAAAAGTTCAGTGTCCGAGTCATTTTTGACTTAGAGAACGAGGCTTTTAGCCAAAAAGGTTTTCCATCAGGCAAGGTTAATGCTGTAATTGTACTGTTTGTTGTACTTTTACTATGCGCTTTAAAAGCTTGCTGATAAAACTTATAAATATCAGGACGTTCATTCATATCGACCTTAATCGGAATAAAATGGTCATTAATGAATTTGGCGACGGCTTTATTTTCAAAGATAGCCATATCTTTTGAATAGCATTCGTCACAAGAAAGCATTCCAAAATCAACGAGAATCATCTTATTCTCCTTTTTGGCTTTCTTAAATGCACTACCACTCCAAGGATACCAATTGACTTTACTTTGAACGTAACTCAATAGGTAAGGACTTTTCTGCTTTGCTAAATATTTAATATTTTCGTATTGCTTATTTGGGATATATACTGGTCGCTCCAAATTTGAAGGACTAGTACATGCCGAAAAAGCAATGACTAGTAAAAAAACAAAAGCGAATAATTTCTTTATCATATCGACATTATTTATTTATAATGTATAATTGCTCACGCTTTTGTGCTACTTAATTTTTTTGTAATTCTTTTGTTTGGTATTTTTGCAATGGAATTCTATTATATAAATAGAATAACCATTTATAAAGAACGAAATACAATTTTTTACATTTGTTTTCAATTGTTTTTCATGCCCTATACAAATATAATTTTTTTTAATTTAAAAAAAAACTATATCTCTCTATTTTTTTCTTTATGACTATAATGTGACTATTTTTTCGCATTAAAAACGATCCAACATCCATTTATTTCATGTCACATTTAATAAAAAAATAAACATTTAACAGGGCAAAAAAGCCCTATATTAGATAGAAAACACTAATTTAGCGATTTATGACTAGTTAACTTGCAATAAAAAAGGTTTTTAATTATTTTTTTTATTATTTCTCTTAAAAAGTATTTTGTCACTTGCATAAAATATAAATTAAATTCTAATGACTTTAGATTTAAAAAAAACGCTGCCAAAGGAGCTACAATCCTATGACAGTCTAATTCTAAAAACGGCATTGCCACTTATTAAAATAACTATCACAGAAGCCGAAACATTGTCGCTTTGGAATAGTAAAATTGGAGGTTCACCTTATTTGCCTAACGCAGAAAATTATCCAAATAATAAAGCTGGAAATCCTTTAATTTTTTTAGCACAAATTAATTTCGCAGAAACACCAGCTTTGTCCAATTTCCCTACAACAGGGATTTTACAATTTTTTATTGGTGGAGATGATTTATTTGGGCTAGATTTTGATGCGCCTACTGAACAGGACAATTTCAGAGTAATCTACTACGAAAATGTAATAGAAGATACTGAAAAATTACACCAAGATTTTTCTTTTGTAGAAAAACCTTTAGTTGCTCCTATTGAAATCAATAAAGAAAAAGCGCTTTCTTTTGAGTTATCACAAGAGGTTGCGAGTGCTGGAGATTACAGGTTTGATACCTTATTAGAAGGTGTTTTCAAGTATTTCTCGGAAGATGATTCTTGGGATTTAAAAGAAAGGTATGCCGAAGTTTTGCCTGCTAAAGGGCATAAAATTGGCGGTTACCCTATGTTTACTCAAGAGGATCCACGTGAGGAAGGTCATGCCATTTTATTATTACAAATAGATACCGATTCCGCGAATGGCATTCAGTGGGGTGATATGGGTGTATGTAATTTTTTCATTAATCCAGAAGATCTTACTAATAAAGATTTTTCTAAAGTCTGGTACAATTGGGATTGTTATTAACAGTAATGAAGGAGTGAATAATTGATTTTCATTAATACTTTTAAGAAGTAATAATAATAAAAGCTAAAAAATGTATCAATTAGCTTAATTTAATGTTATTTATCTATTCTTTCTTATTCAATCCAATTAAAAGAATTTATATTCCTAATATTTTAATACTATTTGATATAGCTATAAATGCTTTATCAATTATCAACATCAATTAATATTATATGTCTGACGAAATTAAAAATTTATCTGATTTAAAAGCATCAAAAAAACCTAAATCTGGCGGAAGCAATTTTAAAATTGGAGGTATTATTGTCGCACTAATTCTAGGTGGCTTGTACCTCGGTACTGGCGGAAAAATAGATGTAGGTGGTGAGACTGCCGAGAACGAAGAACAAGTAACACCTCAGGATGACAAAGAAAAAAAACCAGAATACTTTGGTTTAGTGGATTATTTGCCTACTTCTACAACAGGCAATATAATTAAACACACCCATTATTCACTTTCTTATTCTGAAAAACACAAACAAGCTGAATGGGTTGCCTATGAGATTACAAGAGATATGGTCTTAAATACGACTGCTGAACGTGGTCATTTATCCTTTAAAGCTGATCCTAATTTGGATAAGAAAAAGGCGTTAGTTTCTAAGGATTATACTCGAACAGGTTATGATCGAGGGCATTTATTACCTGCTCAAGATATGGCTTTTGACAAAGAAGCTATGAAGGAAACATTTTTTATGACCAATGTTTCTCCTCAACAAAAAGACTTTAATCGTGGTGTTTGGAAAAGCTTGGAATTACTAGTAAGAGATTGGGCCGCTAATTTTGATAAAATATATGTAATCACAGGACCAGTTTTGACAAAACGTGCTAAAAGTCGATTTCCTAAGGCTAAAAAGAGCGTACCTGTTCCTTCTTCGTATTACAAAATCATATTGGATTATACTGGAACAGATATCAAAGCGATTGGTTTTTGGTTAAAAAATGAAGAAAGCGATAATCCTTTGGTTTCTTTTGCAACAACTATCGACGATATCGAAGAATTGACTGGGATTGATTTCTTTTCAAAATTACCAGATGATATTGAAGACAAGTTAGAAAGCGAAGTCGAATTATCTGAATGGGCTTTGACAAAAGATGCGTATAGCGCGACTTTGGATGAAGAAGCGGACGAGAAGTTAGTTAAAAAAGGAGAAGATAGATGGGTTTTACCTCAAGGATCAACTAGTATCAAGGCTGGTGAAAAGAAAATCGGTGGAGATGATTAATTGAAACAATAGCTTTAATTGTTATCGTGAGCCTTCAATGCATTTTTGTATTGAAGGCTTTTTCTTTAAGTCTTGGTTAAAATATAACAAAGTATAAGTTTTTACTAAAAAAGGGTTCGACTCCCTCTAGCTCCATCATCTATATATCTAAAGACAAAACATTTTACATCATCTAATGAATAATTAATCCTATACAAATCAATATTTCAATACTGAATAAGACCAAAATAAGGTCATTCAAAAATAAAAAAATAAAAAAGGATCTAAATATTTGTAATATATCGTGACAAATGTAAATTTGTACCGTCTCTTAATTACATTTAAAAATCTAAAATTTAACATCATGGCAAAAATCGGTCAGGTAGAAGGAATTGGTCCAGTTTTTTTAGCAAAATTGGAAGCTGCAGGAATTTTAACAACAGAAGCATTATTAGAAAAAGGCGGAACGCAAGCAGGACGCGCAGCATTAGCGGCAGCAACTGAAATTGCAGAGAAAAGAATTATGTCGTTTGTAAGTCGTGCTGATTTTATGCGTATTAAAGGCGTAGGTCGTCAGTTTTCGGAATTATTACAAAACGTTAATATCAATACAGTAGATCAATTAGCTAGCGCTAGTGCTGAGGCAGTTAATGCATCTATGACTACGGTAAACGATCAGAAAAATTTAACAAAAGTAGTTCCTTCTGTTAAACAAATTCAAAAATTTATAGATTTAGCTAAAGATCTTGACTCTTTAGTTAGTGTTTAATAACTCTATATTTGAGCTGTTATAAAAATTCTCATAGAGTTTCATATATGATTAAAATCAAATATGAAATTCCTATGGGATTTTTTTTATCACTAAATGACAAAAATTGTCAATGAATCAAAAAAAATAAGGATTATTCAATAATTGAATAATCCTTATTTTTTTATAAAGAAGAATAAGATAATTTAATATTATCTTTCTTATTTCTTAGAAGTTCTTCTTTCTTTAATACGAGCTTTCTTACCTACTCTATCGCGAAGATAGAATAATCTTGAACGACGTACTTTACCTCTTTTATTAACGACAATCTCGTCGATGGCAGGGGAATTAAGCGGAATAATACGCTCAACACCAATACCATTTGATATCTTGCGAATAGTGAACGTCTTTGTTTTTCCTGTTCCACTGATTTGTATTACATCTCCTTGGAACGACTGAATACGCTCTTTACTACCCTCACGGATTTTCAACTTAATTGTTAAATTATCGCCCGCTCTGAAATCAGGTAGATTTACTTCTCTCGCAATCCCTGTCTTTTCTCCCACGTATTGAATCAACTCATCCATTGTACTATATATTTAAGGTTCACAAGTATTTTTTTACTACAGCTTGGC
>CAKZLL010000030.1 GCA_937125475.1 uncultured Saprospiraceae bacterium
ACTAGCATTCGTGTAGGAGTACTGACTTCTTTGAATGGTTGCCCTATCTTAGTAAGCGTATCTAACATACCTGGCGCAACTCGATTTCGGTACATCGAAGGAAATTCACCTTCGAGCAAAACACCCAAATTAAATGATTTTTGAAATCGATTTCTATCTGGTTCATATCTGAAAATATTCAAACTCACCTCAAACGGAACAGGTTTCATTCGCGATTGATTGGAGGTTTTTAGAATGATTGATTTTTTAATATTGCTGTTGCTTGTGGCAATCGTATCTAGCGACCCTGCAAACTTAATATCAACTCGATCTAACCCTTTTACAATCGGATGCTCTACATTCGTAGGCGCGACAGCAGGATGATACCAAAAATCAAACAGTTCATATTGTGGTTTATCCGCATTTCCACCAATTTGTAACGGAATAGGTGTGCTTTCCAAATCCATCACAACATTTGAGTTCAAGCGAACGCCATATTTGTATAATAAATCATCCAAATTGAGCTGATAATCTATCGGAACATGAGACACTTTTCCGCGTAAGCTATCCAAAGAAGCCGCAACTTTATCTATCATCCAAATCACTCGACCGCCATTCATGATGTATTGATCGAGTTTAAATTTATCTTTTTCAGAAAAAGGCTGCGTCGGTTTCGCTACAACTAATACATCAATAATCGGATTAATATTCGTCACACTATCCATCGCTAACCTGCCCGTGTAGTGATATAAACTTAATGTACGTTCCAAATCTGCAGTTTCCAAATTATCTAATTCTCCATGACCTTCTGTGAAAAATATATATTTTCGAGTTCCATTTTGAATTTTCTTAAAAGCATTAGCAAATTTAAATTCTAATTGTTGGATCGAGTTATTCAAAACGACCTCTTGATCAATACCTGCTTTGTTTTCTTCCAACAAATTTACGGGCATCGGACGACCTTTATAGGTTACAACCGCCGCAGGAAAAATGATAACTTCCTTGCGTTCAGAGCCATCTTTTACAATTAAATTGGTAGGAGCAATGCCCATATCACGCAAACGCGTGTGTAATTCCTTAACATCTTTTGGATCGCCATCATTTGGATTAATAAATTGATATTCAACATTACGCGATAAATTGCGGAAACGCTTCAAAATGTCTTTTACTCCACTTTGTAATCGCCTAAATCCTGCTGGAAACTCGCCTTCCAAATAAATGGTTACAAATAAACGCTCATCCAAATCGGTGATTAACTTCGTCGTTGGATCGGTTAGAGAATAGCGTTTATCCTCGGTCAAATCATAATTACTATATACAAAATAAGCCACGACATTGAGCAAAATTAAAATGCCCACGACTAAGCCCAATCTTATTAGTGATTGTTTTTTATTATTTCTCTTCTTCATATTTTGATTACTGAACAGTTTTTTTAATCATCTTTTTTATGAAAATTACCATTTGCGTCGAGCTAAAGCCGTATTGGTAAATGCAATAAATAACGCAATGAGCGACAAAAAGTAAATCACATCTCTTGTATCGACAATGCCTCGACTAATTGAACTATAATGATAATTGATACCAATCATTTCAATTACATAATCAATCGTACCAACAAAGGCAGGAAAATTACTCAACAAATCAAAGCCTTGATAAAAGAAAAAGCATAAGAAAACGGCAATGATAAAAGAGACGATTTGATTGTTGGTTAATGAAGATGCAAAAACGCCAATTGCTGAAAAACACGCACCTAAAAGAATTAGACCAATAAATGATCCCCAGAATGCACCACCATCTACATTTCCAACAGGAGACCCAAGTTGATAAATAGAGTAGTAGTATAAAAGTGTCGGCAACAGCGCGAAAATGACTAAAAATACAGAGGCAAAAAATTTCGCCAAGATGATTTCTAAATCGGTTAATGGTCGAGTTGCGAGTAACTCGATCGTTCCTGTTTGTGTTTCTTCTGCGAACGTACGCATCGTAATTGCAGGAATGAGGAACATAAAAATACTAGGTGTTGTGACGAATAATTCGTCAAGACCAGCATAACCATAGTCCATTAAATTGGTATCTGGAAAGACCCAAAGGAACATACCCATCACCAGTAAAAATACTCCAATCACAATATATCCGATCAGAGAGCTAAAAAAACTATTGACTTCTTTAAAAAAAATACTAATCATAACTTTAAAATGATTGTTTGATTGTTGTCGCTTCGCTTATTGTTTTCTGACTTAGTTAGCGTAGAATTAATATTAAAAAATATATTCGAAATGAAACTACTTCTTTTTTAAATATATCGGATTTCTATCATTATAAATTTTCATGGATTTATAAAGTTTAGCCTGTGCTTCCGTTTCATCGAGTTTGCTGAGTGTTTCGGCTAGGCGTTTATCCACTTTTTCAATCCATGATTTGAAAGTTACTAAATCGAAATCGCCAATTGTACCGTCTTCAAACTGCAATATTTTTTCAAAAATTACCTCTACTTTATTTTCTACTTCTTTTTTTAGGACTGGCTCACCATTACTTGGATTATAAATAATCATCGGTACTTTTTTGATTTCATACCCTTCATAATTAAAATAACAAATCCTACCGCGCGTCCTTAATGCTACGAATTCTGAAACGTTTCGAGAAGGAATATCCACGCGGATATAAGGAATACCATTAACACAAATTCCCCAAATCTCTTTGATATTCAAAGGCGTTTGTTCCTTGGTTTCTTGATTTAATTTTTGAAAATTTTTGAACTGAATTACTCGTTTATCTTTATTCGCATGAACATCGTAACGAACACTTTCCCAGTCTAAACTAGGCTTATCATTACGAAAAGATTCCGCATTCAAATAAACACCGCTTTTAAATTCAAGGTCATTTGTGACCAAAATACTATCTTGCCCTACTGCTACATTCCAGTTGAAAATCAAAAATAACAAAGCAAAAAATGCTGCGTTTCGACTAACCTCTTTAAATATTATTTTATTAATCATTCTTTTTTACATTATAAAAAATGCTGTAACTCGTTCATTATCAATTTTCCATTGTCAATTACTTAGTCAATTGTTGGAAGGCATTTTCGATGCTAAATACTTGTTTGCTCATCTCAATCAATGTTAATTGATTTTGAACTGCATATTTAAAAATTTCAGCTCGAACATCATCATCTAACTTAGAACTTAATTTCCATTTAGTATCAGAAAGTCCTACAACTTTAGTCACACCTTTGATTTTAGCTAACTGGCTTCGAGTGGTTTTTTCTAAAAATTCTATAGTAATAATTGTCTCGCCAGAAACGCGTTTTTCCAAATCACCAATCGCGTCATCTGCTACTAAATTTCCTTTATTAATAATAACTACTCGATCACACAATGCTTTTACCTCTTGCATAATGTGTGTGGAAAATATAACGGTTTTTTGCTCGCCGATGCGTTTAATCAAGTTCCTAATTTCGACTAATTGATTCGGATCAAGCCCTGATGTAGGTTCATCTAATATCAAAACTTGAGGATCGTGAATCATCGCTTGCGCCAAACCTACCCGTTGACGATACCCTTTAGAGAGTGCGCCAATGAGTTTATTTCGTTCGCGAGTCAAGCCTGTCATGTCGATCATTTCATCAACACGCTGGCGTTTTTTCTTGATTTTGTGCAAACCAGCGATGAAAGTCAAATATTCCTTGACGTACATTTCTTTATAAAGCGGATTATGCTCAGGCAAATAACCGATATGACGGCGGACTTCGATTGGGTCAGCACTCACATCATGTCCACAAACTTTAACTGTGCCTTCGGTTTGAGGAATAAAGCAAGTGATAATTTTCATTGTTGTGGTCTTTCCAGCACCATTTGGTCCTAGAAAACCCAGCACTTCGCCTTGATGTGCTTCAAAATTAATCTGATTAACAGCGTGTTGTTCGCCATATATTTTAGTCAAGTTTTGAACTTGTACGGACATGGTTATTTGAATTTTTTTATGCTAGACTTACTTTATTTTCTATTTAAAACGTAAAAATAGTAAAATCCTTTTTAGAAACGACCTTAAAACTTAGATAGGAAAGGTCTGTTATTTTCAAAATAGTATATTTCATACTTTAGGAATGATCATTCACGAAAAAAGTAGGTAATTATGGCATGAAATGACCTAAAGTGTATATCGAATTGATACAGCAGATTGATACCAAGCTAATTTTTGATCAAAAATTACATATCTTGGTTTCCAATCAAAAGCAAGATTCAATGGATAATTATCGAATGTCCACTCTATTCCAGCCACAAAATCAACACCAGCACCAACATTTTTTTCTCCAAAAATCATCGCGCCGCCAGCTCCAAGATACCAGTTTGTACTTCTATTAATATAGAATTGATATTCAAATAAACCGCCTATATTTAAATTGCGTTCATAATCGAAACCAACGATTGCTTCCAATCCATAAACACCTCCATTCATCATCTGTTTAGCGGAAAGCCCGCCTGGCAAACCTCCACGCACACCAATTGCTAAACCATAGCTTTGAGCCTTTGCTCCAACTATTCCGAATATTAATAAACAACCGATTATCAAATATTTTTTCATTTATCAAAATTTAGGGAGCACGCAAAAAATAAAATCCATCACGCAATCTTGGGTAGATTATTTATTTTTGTGTCCCTTATTAGCTAAAATTAATCCCACTTTTTATTTTTAATATAATTATAAGACTCTAAAATCAAATCATTTAAAATGGCTAAATTAAGGTCTTCTAATTTTCTGAAATATAAACAGGATTTTCCTACTTTATATTTTCCAAGTTGTTCTAATAATATTTCATGGTTCGAAAACCCGCCCATAATATATACCGTCATATTTGCTTTGCGCGGTGAAAAACCGACACAAGGCCAATCGCCTTCTTTTCCACTTTTGTATTTATAACGATATTTTCCGAAACCAACGATCGAACCGCCCCACATTTTCGGAGTTTCTCCTGTGATTTCGCTCATCAATTCCAAAATCGCTAAAGCATCTTCTTTACGCTTTTTATTTTCGACACTATTCAAAAATGCCAAAACATTACCATCATTTTCTTTAGTTTTTACTTCTGACATGAGTTGTATTTTTATTTAGGGGCGAGGTGTCAGGAGTGAGGTGTCAGCAGTTTTTCAGATCCTGACACCTCGCCCCTGACACCTCACTCCTCACTCCTCTAATAAGGATCTACATCAATATTGACTTTTACGCCCGAAAGTCCTTTTTCCTTATGAAGATTAACGACTGTATCGAGGAGTAAATGTTTAGTTTCTTTTAGTAAAGTTGCTTCTCGTTCTAATTTAATTAAAATATCAAGTAGATAATAATTGCGAACGCGCGGAATCCCAGGAGCAGCAGGCCCGATTGCTCTCGAACCAAGTTTCTTTTTAATAATTTGACCAAAAAAATGAGCACCTCTATTTAATGTATCTTTCTTTTTGTGTTTTAATGTCACTTTGATGAGGCGATAAAAAGGAGGGTAAAAGAATTTTCTTCGTTCATCAATTTCCCTTTCGTAACACTTTTTATAATCATTATCAATCACTTCACCTAAAACTGGATGAGCCGTATTATAAGCTTGAATGATGACTTTACCTTGTTTTTTCTTTCTTCCTGCTCTTCCGCTGACCTGTGTCATGAGGTGATAAGCGCGTTCAGTCGCTCTAAAATCAGGAAAAAATAACAAATGATCGGCACTTAACACGCCAACTATCCGAACATTATCAAAATCTAATCCTTTTGTAACCATCTGAGTACCAACGAGAATATCAATTTTTCCATCTTCAAATTTTTGAATGAGCGCACCATGTGCATTTTTGGATCGAACAGTATCAAAATCCATTCGAGCAATTTTAGCATCGGGCAAGTAAATTTTCAATTCATCCTCAATGCGTTCTGTTCCAAAACCACGAATCAATAATTTTTGACTACCACAAGCAGGGCAGGCGGTCGGTTGTTTGGTGTGATAGCCACAAAGATGACAATTGAGTTCATTACTATATTTATGGTAGGTCAAACTCACATCACAATTTGCACATTCTGCACTCCAGTCGCAAACATCGCAAACCAAACGAGGCGAATAACCTCTTCGATTTTGGAAAAGTATGGCTTGTTCTTTATTTTTTAATGCCGTTGCGAGTTCGTCGAGTAATGTTGAGGTGAAATTAGCTTTTAATTTTTTCTGTTTTCGCTCCGTTTTTGCATCAGCGATAATGATTTCAGGCATTTTTATTCCACCAAAACGCTCTTTCATTTCGACCAAACCATATTTGCCAGTCATAGCATTATGATAGGTTTCGATAGAAGGCGTTGCAGTGCCAAGAATAACTTTAGCTTGATGCAAATGTCCTAAAAATATTGCCATATCACGGGCATTATATCTTGGATTTGGATCAGTTTGTTTGAATGACGGATCATGTTCTTCATCAACAATAATGAGTTTCAAATTTTTGAATGGTAGAAACATTCCACTTCTTGCACCCAAAACAACAGGTTTGCCTTTGAGGGTTTCTTGCCACATTTCTACACGTTCTGAATTGTTGAGGCGTGAATGATAAACAGCAATATCACTGCCGAAAATTACTTGTAAGCGGCTAGTTAATTGAGCGGTTAGAGCAATTTCGGGCAAAAGATAAAGCACTTGTTCGCCTGCGTCGATGGCTTTTTGAATGAGTTCGATATAGACGCGAGTTTTTCCCGAACCTGTAACGCCATGAAGTAACACTGCATTTTTTGTTTCAAAAATAGTATTAATCTTTTCGATTGCAGTTTTTTGCTGTTCCGCTAAAGGAAAAGAAGTCATGACATCTTCTTCATAATTACTCAAACGACTAATTTCTACATCGTATATTTCAAAGATATTTTTCTCTGCTAATTTCTTAACAATTCCCGTACTGACATTTGCTAATTCACAAAGTTCCTTACGCGTAATTTTAGTTTTGCTACTATTTAATTGTAAAAATGCCATTAATGTTTCCATTTGACGATTGGCATTTTTGCTTATTTTGGCGAAAGCCTCTCTTAACAAATCATTGTCAGAATGATAAGGTTCGCTCAATTTGACGCAAACGATTTTCTTAGGCTTATATTTTTGTTTTAACTCTTCTTCAATATAAATAACCCTTTTTTCTAATAAAGACTGGATAATTCCATAGATGGTTTTTTGATCAAGTAGCTTTCGAACTTCCTCAATTTTCAATTCGGATTGAATACTTAATGCTTCTGCGACCAGATATTCTTTATCATTTAAATTCGTATAATCGCCATCAAAAATAGGGCTAATTATAATTTTGGTTTCGCTCGTTAGTTTCAAGCCGCTAGGCAATGCTGCGTTCATCACTTCGCCAATAGTACAGCAATAATAATTAGACATCCATGTCCAAAGTTTGAATTGATGATCCGTGACGAGCGGTATTGTATCAAGAACGGAGACAATCGGTTTAGGTGTGTACTCTTTGGGTTTGTCGGTATGAACCTTAGCAACAATTGCGGAATATAGCTTGTTTTTACCAAATTGCACTTCGACGCGAATACCTTTTTGAATAGCATTTGCTAGATCAACAGGAACGGAATAAGTATAAAGCTTAGGCAAAGCCAGAGGCAAAATGACCGTTACATAAGTAATGGTTTTATTTGTATTTTGCTCAGTTCCAAATAAATCTTGGTGCATATTACTGTATTAAGACTAAAATAAAGTCATTTTATTTTAACCAAAAGAATGATAAAATGTTTTTAAATGATATTTATATCAAAAATATAAATTATTTGCTTAAATAGCAATATTTATTCTTTGAATAATATTTTCGGGTTGGATTTGCTTCATGCAGGCAAAATCGCCTCGATGACAAGGTTGATTGCCATAGACAGAACAGGGACGACAAGGCAAAGTTTCGACAGGAATTTGAACCATTAGGGATTTTTCAAATTGATTGAAAGGCGAAAAACCTAAAAATGGATGAGTCGCGCCCCAAATCGAAACGACTTTTGTGCCAACTAGTCGAGCTAAATGCATATTTGATGAATCCATTGCGACAAGTAAAGATAGATTTTGGAGCAATGTCATTTCTTCAATTAATGAAAATTGACCGATAACAGAATGAACATTGGGAATCGAAGTGAAAATCTTTTCAGTGATTTCTTTTTCGGCTGGACCGCCAAAAATAAGCACATCATAATTTTGCGCAAGCTGTTCCGCAACTTGTTTCATTTGATCGAGCGGGTACATTTTAGTATCATAAGCAGCGAAAGGCGCAATGCCAATCAGCGGTTTATTTTTGGTTTGAATGAAGTTTTGGACTTTGTGAGAAAGCGGTAATTTGGGGAAATCATAGAGATTTAGGTCAATATTAAAACCTGCTTTTTTAAATACATCGGAGTATCGCTCCGTAACGTGTTGAAGCGGCTGAATAGGGGAGTGGGACTTGGCAGTTGCTTTCTTTTTGGCTTTTCTTCCTTTATTAACTTTAAAAACAGGAACGCCTGAAAGTGAAAAAAGATTTCTCACTATGATGGAGCGCAACACATCATGAAGATCAATAATCGCATCAAAACGCTTAGTGTTTTTAAGTAATCCGTATAAACGCAATAAGCCTAACAAGCCCTTATGTTCCTTTTTTAAATCAGGAATGATAACCGTCAAATTAGGAATTTGCTGAAACATTGGCACAAAAAAAGCGCGGGTCAAAACAGTAATATGAACGGTAGGATATTGTCTCGAAAATGCCTTTAAAACAGGAACAGTCAACGCGACATCACCCATTGAAGAAAGCCGTATTACTAAAATATTTTTCATATTTTTATTAATATTAATTTTATACCATTTTCTTGTAATAGCCTTTCTAGTTCGGTTTTGCCTTTCCAATCTTCTTTTTTGTTCATACTAATTAGTTGTTGTTTGCTTTTCTAATGAATTTCTCCATTATTATACTTGATTATGTATTTGTTTAAACTAATCATGCAAACATAAGTCATTTTTATTAATTAGAGATTGGTTATGTTGAGAAATATAAAACCATTTATTTTTATTTTTAAATATATAATTTGAGGAAATAAATTTAATTTTTTTACCTTTTTGATTAAATAAAATGGACTGCCTCCGTCATAGGTTAATAGTGTTTTAATGGCTTCATTTTTAGGTGTTTAGAGCTTATGTTAACTTGGTTGAATGAACGTAAACGAAGTAAATAAGAGGAGAAATAAATAGGGAGTTTTCATTTTTCTCTTTTTAAAATTGGCGTTATTTTTTTGTTTTATAAACAATGAATACCATTAAGGCTATTCCCAATAGTATGATCAAATATAAGATTTCATTATTATTTCTATTGGAAACCTTGCTCTTCTTCTCATTGAAAAATTTATTCTCACTTCTAGCATATTCTAATAATTTATTAATATCAGTTTCAATTTCTTGCCAAATAATTTCATGCTCCGATAGATTGTTATCTCCTAAAAGCCTTGTGTAAGGAATGCCGACAACTTTGACATGATTGGTTTCTTTATCTCCTTTGGGATCAGGTTCAATTTTATCGTATTTTGTTCTCAATCTTACCATTTCTTTTATTTTCGCCTCAACCATTTCCGCTTTTGCACCATGATATTCTCTTGCAATAGTATAAAGCGTTTTCGCAAATTCGATGGAAGATGTTTGGGAATAACAATCTCCCAAATCTATTAAAAGGCTCGCCATTATTTGATTGGGTTTTGGCGAAAATGGAAATCGTTCTCTGACTTGAATATTGATTTGATCGCGAATTAAAGGCTCTAAATGATCGTACTTTGATAAATTTAAAACGGTATTATTGGATAAGTAATTTTCGTCATCTCGTAGTTTTAATTTCGTTTCTAGGATTTTTACATGAACCCATTCACTGCCATTGTGTGAATCAGGATTGAGTTTCATTCCTTTTTTAATATATTCTAATGCCTTTTCGATATTTCCATTTACTTCATAGGCCAGCCGTTCCAAGATTAGCAGCTATTTGATATTCATTCGGATATTTTTTAGCTAATTCTGCTAATACTTTTAATGCTATTTGAGGTCTTCCGCCTTTCAATAATAAAACCGCATAATCAGATAAAAGCTTATAATCATAGTTTTGCTCTAACTTTTTACTTATTTTTTTAAGTTTACGTTCTATTAGAGCTAGATTAAAATTGGTATTGAACGATTTTTGAAGGTCATCGGCATTATGTAAAATACCTCTGTGATCAACCGTATAGTAGTAAGTATTGATACAGCTTTTACTAGAGTTAGGAAGAATTATAAGGAATGCTAATAGGATTAATATTCTTTTCATAATTTGGAATAGTTTTATTTAGTTCGCCAATTTTTTTCGTTTGGTTCAGCTCCTAAAAATAAAATTTGGGCAGCTTTACCATTCGTTTTTAATAACCTGTTTTTAAGGTGCGATTCTTTTTTGAAAGTAAATTGGCTTTCATTGATGTATCCTTCATATGATTTGCTGACATATATAGTTTCTCCAATTCGAAATCTTGTCCTCAATGAAGTTTTATGTTCGCCTTTATATTTTCGCAATAACATTATAATGAATTCTTTTGGTTTTACGACCATTCCCCAAGTGCCATTTCCACAAAAATCATGACCCATTCCTTCAATTGGTCGCCATTCATTATCGCTAGTATCTATGGCTTCTTGAATGCCATAAGCATGACTATCTTTAGCTAGGAATAGTTTATTTCGATTAGTAGAATTAACAAAAAAAACAGGATAATAAGTGTATAAATTATCGTTTCTTCTTAGTCTATCATGATAAATGGTTGTCTGATAATCGGTATATATTTCAAATCCATTTACATCAAGACTATCATAAACTTCCGACAAAAAACGTTCACCAATAAAATCCTTTGCCATCGAAGTATCTCGATTTTCTGGATTGAGGTCAATCATAGTATTGAACTTATATTTCCCTTTGTATAGAGGAAACGTGGAATTTACTTGGTTTGATACAAAATACTTTTTCTCTTTGGTTGTGTCTGCTGCTGTATTTATGATTTTCGGTATTTGAAATACTGTTAGTACTTCATTATCAGTGCTTTCTCTTTGACATCCTAGATTAACTAGAAGTATTGCGATTAATAGAATTGGTATGTTTTTCATAGTGTTAATTTATTTTTCTAAAATATTAATATTCTGTGCAATTTGTTGGATTTTATTTGTCTCATGATCCCAAATGAGTAATTCTTCTCCTAATATTCCATTTCCATCATGGATCAAAATGAGTTGCTTTCCACACCCATCAGAACCAATTGCAATCGCATTATCAGGAAATCCTCGCCATTTTCTGGCCCTTTTAGTTTCCTGTTCTATATGATTGCAAGTTCTACTAATTCTCTTTCGATTTTTTTTATCAAAAAACGGGTATAAATCAAATTCATAAGTGTAGTTATTTAATTCTCCTCCATTGTTTCTCATCATTCTCTGCTTAAATTTTTCAGGAAATTTAACTTTTAGATTATTTTCCATCAAAATAATGTATTGATTTTCTATGGGAAACGGCATTGCTATTTATTTTAAATTATTGTTTTATCACACCAACTAAACCTAAAAAGTTATTAATCTTTAAAGTTTGTTGATAGTTTTTCGATGGTTCACTCAACTCAATAACAAGAGGTTTGTTGGGTGAATAGCTATCGTAAATAGATCTGCCAGTAACAATTCCAATTAATCCGTCTTTTATTAAATATTCATCAGTAGATTTTTCATCGGCTATAGGAAAACCTTTGTAATACTATTTAGGAGATTTCGATGATGACAAATAAAATGATTTTTCATATTTATCATTAATCGGTATTCTATCTACCTTTTCAAATGCCATATTTTCTACATCTATTTTATGAATATGATCACTAAAGCAGTAATAGATATTACCTAAGTTTTTAGAAAATGCAGAACCATAACAAAGTGAAATATCTGGGAGTTTTGGAAAATATTTTATCTCATTGCTTTTAGTATCAATCAAGAATAGCTGATTATTCGCTTTTGTCGCTATGATTTTTTCATTATCGATCCATTTATAAGCCTCTTCTAAATTCATTCCATAATCATAAGTATGTAATATAGGTATATTTATTTCTTTTACTTCTTTTTCCGTTTTGATTGATAAACTTCCTTTTGTTATCCATCCTTTCCCCCAGATACAAGCACTTTTATTAAAAATTTTATCATAACTTTTATTAAAATCTAAAGCAGAATATCTTGAAGTATCTTTTTTAAATAGTATTTGTTTTTTCTTATCAGGAGAGGGAAGCCCTTCTTCAAAACACTCAAAGCAACTTTTTTTATTAGAAATTGGAGTGAACTTTTTGTTGTTAAGGTTGAATGAAAAATACTTACTATACTCTTTTTGAACGATTGAAGAATCGCTTAAAGTATCTTTATCAAAAAAGTACTGGTTGTATATTATATTATTGCCTTTTACGAATTTGAATCGCGGCCGATGAAGCTGACCAACTAAAGCAGTGTCGTTATTATTAAAAATAAATTTATTTTTCTTTAAATCGTATATCCCTCCATGTGTAATAGATATAATATAACGGTCTTTTACGATTCGAAAAGAGCGATTTCTCTTTCCATCAAAATTTTGTTCTAAATTGGAATGAATAACCGTTCTGATACTTCCTGTATCTACTAAAGTGTATTTACAAAGAGTCTTCGTGTACTTGTCTTTATCAAATTCGATTGTTATTATTTGATATTTTTTTTCTGTTAAATTGCAACTTAATAGGTTGGTAAGTACAATAAATAGAACGATATACCTCATTTTATTGGTGTTATTTTTAGTAAAAGAAATCGGATTAGTACAAATTACTTTCTTGATGTTTTATAATTTAAAAAAGGATAACTCTTTGCCGTCATATAAGCCAATACCATCCCATGTAGATAAAAGTAATAGTCGTTTTTTATCTAAAAAATGAATGTCTCGTACGTTTATAACATAACGTTCGTTATTAGGAACTCTTGGAGAATAGTAAAAATCCCAAGTCCAATGATTGCCTTTTAATGTGTCGTTTTTTATAAAAAAACCACTAGGAGTATAGATGAAGTGCTGTTTTAAGAAATGGTTAAACCGACCTATTCCTGCATAAATTACTGGAGGAATAATAGAATCATTTCTGTGTGCATAATACATTTCTTGTCCCTCAAACTGCTGATTAAACTTAAAAACCTGAGCATGAGCACTCGACATATGAGCTAGGCTAGCAGTTGAATATACAAAACCGCTATCATCTTCATAAAAAGATTTAATATTGACGACGTAATCTATATATGGATAGGTTTTGATCTGAATTTTTTCAAATCGTTTTGTTTTAGTATTAAAAACAAACAAGCCACCTCCAAATTCTCCTTGATCCATACCAACCCATAAATTATCTTTGGAATCTAGTAACATAGCTGAAACCCCATACATAGATTTATAATATCCAAAAACGTTTTTTATGAGTGTATCGGGTAAGGTAAAAGATTGTTTGGTCGTTATATTGATAATGGCGTTGTCTGTAATTGTATATAATTCATTTTTTGAATTGAGAAGTAATTGAGAAGTGTTCATTTTACTCTTTAATGTGTCAATGACCATTAACTTTTGAGTAGTGTAATCCCAAGTTTTTATGACACTTTTTGAGGTGCTGAATGCTATTTTGTTGTCAATGTAAGGCGTAGCGGCATATATTTTTTGACCGATAATTGAGTGATTTGGCAATAATTTCTTGGTGTTTAAATCAAAAGCATACAAATTACCAAAATTAACTAAAACCCAAAGAATGTCATTCTGAACAAACATTTTTTTATATAAAGTATCTTCTGCGAGCATTGGTAAATCAAGATCTTCTCCTTTTCTTGCGCCTTGTTTTTTCAAAAAATCTTTGAATTTGCAATTATTACAATAATCCAAAGCAGTTAGATTTTTTTTGTTCCATAGATTAATA
>CAKZLL010000031.1 GCA_937125475.1 uncultured Saprospiraceae bacterium
GTAATTATCCTGCGCCATTAAAAATTATCGATTGTATTAAAACCGGTGTAGAGCAATCTCCAGCAAAAGGTTATCAACTTGAAGCGGATAATTTTGGTAAGTTGGCGATGACTGATGTGTCAAAACAATTGAGACAAATTTCGGTAGAAAACAAAAAGTTATCCTTTCTGTTCGGGTTGGAAATGACCTGCGTTTGTCGGTTTATAATAAAAAAACCAAGAAAAAAGTAGGGAAAAGTCATTTTATAGGAGATGCGCGAATGATCTCCTTTACGACGGATAATGTCGGTATTTATGAAATCAAGATCAAAAATGTAGCTGGAAAAGCGAATGATTGTTTGCTGATGATTGAAGCAAAATAAATGGATTGACGGTAGGCAAAATAGTCTACCGTCAATTTGTTATTTATTCGGTATGATTAGCGGCTGCGTCTAAAGCTTCGTAGAATGTTTCGCCATATTTTCTGATAATTGGCTCTTTTAAAAACTGATAAACAGGTAGTTTTTCCTTTTTTCCTAGTTCACAAGCTGCGCTGCAAATGTCCCATTCATCATAATTGACTGCTTCAAAATCTTCATATTCTGTTATTCGAATTGGATATAAATGACATGAAATCGGTTTTTTAAAATCAATTACGCCTGCTTTATTCGCTTGTTCAATGCCACATTTTGCGATTCCAAGTGCGTCGGTTGTCATATAAGCACAAGCTCTATCATCAATTAATGGTGTTACGTGAACATCTTCTTTCTTATAATAAGTATGAACGCCTTGCGCCTCAATCGCCTCAATGCCTTTTTGAGTTAAAAATGGCTTGACATCCTCATAAATATTCTCTAGAATGGTCATTTCTTCGGCTTCTAAGGGCGCACCGAAATCGCCTTCCCAACAGCAAGCACCTTTACAAGCTTTCAAATTGCAAATAAATTGCTCCTCTACCACATCGTCACTAATGATTTTATCTTCTATTAATATCATATCGCTGAAATCTATTTTTTAAAAGCATTGTTTTTATTCTAAGTTAGGGCAAATATAGAAAGGATTTTAAAATAATGGCGTTTAACTTACTTTGGATATTAAAAAATGTGAAAACTAAACTATAAAGTAAATTTTGTTAAAGTTGCTGTACTAAAGCAGCAGTACAATTGAAAATAATAAAAGATTAGTCAACATGATTTAATATTATGGAATTTATTTTTTAGGATAACGATATAAATAATCGCCAATAGTTAATGGAAATGTTTCTCCTTTTTGGGGCTTTAGAATGATAATTCTATTCTTATCAATTACTTTTATCGTTGTATAATCTCGTTCTTTTTCTTTTAATTCTTCCAAACCATCATCACTTCGGTCAGAATAATAAGCCGTTTCTAAGTAAATTTTATCATTTTCTATTTGACCGTCGAGGATTATAGAGCTAGAAATACCACGAGTATAACCACTATAACGATTGATCGAGTATTCCATTCCATCTTGAACTAGACCATTTTTAATTTCAAAAGTAATTTCTGAACTAACTCGTACTTGATCATGAGCGAGCATTGTATCTCGGCGTGTATCATAGAAAGCATCTATTGCAAAGTAATGTTTCCCATTAGGTAAACTAGCACCTTTAGTTTGATTTCCTATATAAAGGATAGAAGTCAAATCTGTTTCAATAGAAATTTTTAGCTTTCCATTCTCTTCTTTAAATAATAATTCTGCTTGGTACTCTTTTTTTACACCGTTTTCAATAGTGATTTTAGTAAAAGTACTGCCATAAATCACCGTTTTTTTACCATTTAGAGGTATTTTCCTAAAAAAAACATTAAATAATTGTTCGCCTATTTTTTGATGATAATTTGGATGTTTGGATAGCCAATTCATTTTATCTTTGACCAAAGCAGATTTTGAAAAACTTGTCCCATATGCTTTAATAGTAGTAGCATAAACTTTTTCTAAATCAGTTTCGTTCTGTTCATTAATGGCTTTATTCCAAGCAAGAGTTTGTTCATAAACTTCATCATAATAGTCGAAAACTGATTTTTCTTTAGGGTCAGTTTCTTCTTTTTTCTCCTCCTTTTCAATAGAAAGAGAATCATTTTTCTTAGTAGAAATAATATTTTCGTTTAAAGATGTTGTTGTTTCTTGATGTATATTGTCAGATGATTGACAAGCTATAAAAGAAATAAGAAAAAGGAGGTAAAGGAATTTTGGCTTCATGAATTTTTTTTTACTAAAATGGTCGAACTAAAATCACTTCTTCATCATCTGCCGAAGGGCCATAAACCGCAGGCACAGGCACATCTAGCATCCTCAAATAAACCCCTAATTGAGCGCGATGATGCACTAAATGATTCATACAAAACAGCCGAGCAACTTGTTTTTTTTGCAAAGTGAAAAGTACGTCATCACCATAAGTCATTGACCATTCCTTGTCAAATTCTTCATCTTTTGCATCTGATAAAGCCTGTTTAGCTTCCGCTAATAATTCATCAAAATAAGCTAATAATTCCTCGGTTGAGTGAATTTCTTTTGGTTCAAAATGAATGAAATCCAATTTATCGTCTTTAACGCAGGAAGTCCACCAAGCAGTGATTTCTGCAACATGAATCGCTAATCTGCCTAATGCTTCGGATTTTTCAGCAGGTTTGAAATCTGCTTTTTCAAAAGGTACACGTTCTAAATATCTTCTAGTAACGGCTGATTCCAATGATAATTCTTTTAAAAATTCTTGTCCTATTGTCATTGATTATTGGATTGATTTGATTAGTATTTTTATCATACTTTTTTTATGTCAATGATATTTTTAGCGGCATTAAAAACCATTTGTTGAACGGTGATTTCCATTTTCACTTCTTTATCATCTAATATTTTAAAGCAACTTTTTTTGTCTTTGGGTAGCTGTTTAGTGAGTAGTTTTTTGGTTCTGTCATATCTTCTACAAGATGTTTTTGTTAAGGTATTTTCGTTATGACTTTCATCGACGATTGTGGTTTTATAATCATTTGTAACAATAATAAAATTTTGATTAGCATATCGAATTTCTTCTTAATATTGAGGCGAAATATACGCGACTTTGTACAATTCAAGGTACTCTTTTATTAAATCTACATATTCCTCAATGTCTTTCTAATAACATTCAATTCGTTCATTTATATCCTCGGTATATGCTTTGGCGAAAGCCCATCTTTTCGCTGGATCAAGGTCTAAATTGATCGTTATTTCCTCAAATGGAGCAGTGCGTTTTTTGAATTTTGAAATTATCTTTCTCATTTTTCTTTTTTATTAAATTAATCTAATTATTTTAACAATAAAGTGTTTAAATAATTCTTTACTCGATTATTTTATAGTTATTCAGTAAGGTAAATACTGAAATGATTGTTTTGAAAAACCTATCTCATCCGTACCTCTAGTTTTTTATTTTGCGAAAGTAAAACTATCTTAATATAACTATCGAGTTGAATAGTTAAAATACTTTTTAATCATGAATTTTTAAATATTTCTATCAAAATTGCTTCATCTTTTTAAAAAAGATCGTTTTTTAGAAAATGCTTTTTATTTTTAGTGCCAGATTATCGAAAAGAAAAAAAATGACATGACAATCAACCTTATTTCAGATACAGTGACCAAACCAACGCCCGAAATGCTGCAAGCGATGTTTGAGGCAGAAGTGGGAGATGATGTTTTTCAAGAAGATCCAACGATTAATGCGCTTCAAGAAAAAGTAGCTCAATTATTAGGTAAAGAAGCCGCGCTTTTTTGTCCTTCTGGTACAATGACGAATCAGATCGCAATCAAGGTTCACACTAATCCATTGGACGAAGTGATTTGTGATAAAACCTCTCATATTTACATGTATGAAACGGGCGGTTATGCTTTTAATTCTGGCGTTGCGATTAAATTATTGGATGGAATAAACGGAAAAATTAGTGTTGATTTACTAACAAATGCAGTAAATGGAGATTTCGATTGGTTACCGAAAAGTCAGTTAGTTGTATTAGAAAATACGACAAATAAAGGCGGTGGTAATTATTATACTTTAGATGAAATCAAAGAAATTCGTGGATTTTGCCTCGAAAAAGGCTTGAAAACGCATTTAGACGGAGCGCGATTGTTTAATGCGCTAGTTGAAACGAATGATAGTCCACTTGAAATTGCTCGTCATTTTGATAGTGTTTCGTTATGTATTTCTAAAGGTTTGGGCGCGCCTGTTGGTTCTGTTTTGGCTGGGAAAGCTGATTTCATTAAACAAGCTCGACGTTTTCGTAAAGCAATGGGCGGCGGAATGCGACAAGCTGGATATTTAGCGGCAGCTTGTATTTATGCATTAGATAATAACGTAGATCGGTTAAAAATTGATAATGATCGGGCTAAGAAATTAGGAAAAATATTAGCTGAATTACCTTATATAGAAACAGTCAAACCTGTTAAAACAAATATCGTTATTTTTGATTTGAAAAAACCTTTATTAGCGGCTGATTTTGTGGAAATGTTAGCGCAGCATGGTGTTTTGGCTGTGCCATTTGGCGTAAGAAGCGTGAGATTTGTGACGCATTTGGACCTTACAGAGGAAATGATTGATCAAACGATCGAGGTTTTAAAAAATATTTAAATTGAACAAAAAAGTTGCGCTGGAAATGCGCTATATTATAAAATAGTATGTTTAATAACAAAAAAATCGTCGTCGTTCTTCCTGCATATAATGCAGCTTTAACATTAGAAAAAACCTATCACGAAATTCCGTTTGACATTGTAGATGAAGTGATTTTGTGTGACGATTCGAGTAATGATAATACCGTTGAAGTCGGTAAAAAGTTGGGAATTCAGCACATTATTTCACATGAAGTGAATAAAGGCTATGGCGGAAATCAGAAGACGCTTTACAATAAAGCGCTTGCCATCGGAGGAGATATTATCATCATGCTTCACCCAGATTATCAATATACACCAAAGTTAATTCCTGCAATGGTTTCGATTATTGGCAATGATTTGTATCCTGTTGTTTTGGGTTCGCGAATTTTGGGAATGGGCGCGTTGAAAGGCGGAATGCCAATTGTTAAATATATTGCTAATCGTTTTTTGACTTTTACGCAGAATATTTTAGTGAAAAATAAGCTGTCAGAATATCACACAGGATATCGAGCTTATAGCAAAGAAGTCCTAGAAACGATCCGTTTTAATCAGAATTCGGATGATTTTATTTTTGATAATGAAGTGTTATCTCAAATCATTTATGCTGGTTTTGAAATCGGAGAAGTGACTTGTCCGACGAAATATTTTCCAGAAGCGTCTTCGATTAATATGAAAAGAAGTGCAATTTATGGCTTGGGTGTGCTTCGGGTTTCTTTTGGGCATTTTCTGCAAAGAATAGGTTTAGCTAAAATGAAAATGTACGAAAAGAAGTAAATGAAAAGCAATTGATTTCAATTCTGGCAATTGTTTCATTTTAGAGTATAGAGAGAAATGTTTGTTCTACTTTTTAAAAATGAAAAAATAATTTTATATTTAAAATAGTCGTATATTTAAAAACCTCCTTTTTTTGATTGCTCAAGATGAACAACCTAACAAATTATGCCAGATAAAACACCGATTGCTTTAATCCTTTAGGTTCATTGACAATTTTTGCGAGAATGAATATTTTTTAAATCCAGCGGTGGCTTGCCCGTTGTTTTTCAAAGAGTTAGATCAATGGAGCAAGCCCACATTAGAATAAATGGCAAAAATTGTCAATCAACCATTCTTTTTTCTAATGATTTGGATAATTTTTCGCATTAATTATTTAAAAAAAAATAGTCATTAGGTGAGTTGTTCTTCAAATTATTAATTGATGTATCACTAATCAATTTTAATACTTCACTCATTTGATGTTTTCTATTCACGAAGAATAGGATTACACCTATTTTAATTTGCATAAATATAAAAAACACTACTAAAATTAAATTAACATGAACTATGAATTGTTAAATGACCCGAATACGGGAAAATATTTTGTTCTAATTAGCATTCTTTTTTTTGCTGGAATAGAAATTGTTTTAGGGCATTATAAAAATACTAAACGAACTAAAAACGTTTGGATATTTGAAGGAATGAGCTTTATCGGCTTATCAATTACTAGCTTTATTGCTTTGGGAGGAACGATTTATCTTGGTACGTTATTTTTTCCTAATGCTTTGAATTCTCTATCTCATTGGTCGCTTTGGTTGGCAGTGCCTTTCTATATGATCATTGATGATTTTGCTCAATATTGGTATCATCGTTATGCGCACGAAAGTCATTGGATGTGGAAACATCACCGCCCGCATCACGCTGCCGAAGAAATGGGGATTTCTGCGACTTACCGCAATTCATTCATTTATTATTTATGGTTGCCTAATGTTTGGTGGGCAGGAATTTGTACTTTTTTAGGCTTGATTCCAGCTACAATTATAGGTTTGATTATTAAACAATTGATTGTTGCGAGTTCTCATAGCACTTGGAAATGGGATGAGTTTTTGTATAAAATAAAGGCGTTAAGCCCTGTTATGACGGTTGTTGAGCGGATTATCATCACGCCAGCTTTTCATCATGCGCACCACGGAAAATCTAAAGCGGATGGAATTAGCGATCCAAATGGTAATTTCGGAAATGCTTTTTCTGTTTGGGATCAACTATTTGGAACGGCACTTTATACCCGTCAATTTCCAACGGATTATGGTTTGCCAACTCCAGCAAAAGACAATTGGGCAGCTCATTTATTCTATCCTTTTATCAAATCAAAACAACCAAATAGTGAAATTTCAAAAGGATTTGTCAAAGAAAAAACAGCAGAAAATGAACCTATTTTGATGAAATTAGAAGCTGGGACGCATTTATGGTGTCAATGTGGTTTTAGTAAAACTCAGCCTTTCTGTGATGGTTCGCATCATGGTACAAAATACAAACCGATTGCTTTTGAAATGAAAAAAGAGAGAGAAGTCAAGCTTTGTAATTGTAAAATTACTAAAACTGGTCCTTTCTGTGATAATTCGCATTTGGATATAAAAGCCTAATAACCGAACAAATAATCAAAAAATATAGCTATCATGAAACATTTAATTTCCTTTGTTCTATTTCTTATTCTATCTCAAAATTGTATTGCTAATGGCACTCAATTGGAGAACAAAATTCAAGTAGATACAATCGTCTATTCGATCCAAAGTTTTAACAGTGTAATAACTTTATCGTTACTTTCAAATAATGAATTTATTCAAACAAGCTCTTCTTTTGACTGTGTAGGATCAGTATTTTTCAAACAAGTGCTTGGAAAATATTTACAAAAAGGTAATAAATTTCAGCTTATTCCTAAAGAAGTTAAAAATCAAGTGTTTGGTTTAGAAAAGACAGAAAAGGAGGTAACTGTATCTTATGAAAAGTCAGGCTTAAATATAAAAACCAACTATTACCAAGTCGAAGTAAATAAGAAACATTATCTACTTTCAGATGAATTTAAAGAAGAGTATGAAGCGAATAAATCGAAAACGAATGACTTTCAAGAATTAGTGAAAAACAGAGGGAAAAGAGATGGTTCTTTCGGAGCTTATTTTTCTACAAAAGAAAAACCAAGACGCATTTTTATCATTGATGATTTACCTAAACAATGGCGAGAATTGTTACAGCCTTTGACAGTGAAAGTGTATAAAATTCAGTTAGGTGTGTTTCGAGATCCTCCAACATTGGATAAATCTATCTTAAAGTTGGGAACAATTGATTATTTGGTAACTGAAATCGGAATGTTTGTCGTTTTATTAGGTGAATATAAAACCTATGAAGCCGCAAAAATAATGGAAAAAAAGATAAAAGTGCAAGGAAAAGACGCGATGGTTATTGCATTTAGAAATGGTGAAAAAGTACCATTATAAAATCAAATTTTAGTTTCTATCGTCATTTATGATGTAAAGAAACAAGTTCATAGGGCATAAAACGGATTAAACTTTCGGCATTAAAAATGTAACTTTAATTAGAAAAATGTATTATGGTTAGGAAATAATAATTTAGATCAATAGTCTTGATATTGGTCGTTTTAAAATAGAACTCAGTGTTGAATTAACAAAAATTAGATAAAGAATAAACACATAATACATAATTATTTCCTCATTCTCTCGTTATCATTTTAAATAAAAATAACTATAATATATGTCGATTTCTTTCAGCTATTTACGTAAAATTTCATTGCTCATCGGTTTTACTTTTTTATCAATTACATTACTTACCGCTCAAAAAAAGCGCGTGCATTGGTCTTTATTGGATAATAATCGCGGCAAAATTTTCCAACGCAATCATATGGAGCCGTTTACAGGCGTGGCTTTCGATGAGCATTATGCTGGAAAATTAAAAGGCGAAATTCGTTTTAAAGACGGTTATATGCACGGAAAAGCTATTCAATGGGATAGAGACGGGCGAAAAGTGTCAGAAACGACTTACGTCAAAAATAAAAAACAAGGACCAGAAACGATTTGGTATGTAAACGGAAAGAAACGAACTATCGTAAATTATGTGAATGATAAAGCGCATGGACAGATTGTCGAATATCACGAAACAGGGCAGAAAATGTCTTCTGGCGAGTTAGTGAATGGTACGGAAAATGGTCGGCATACTTGGTGGTTTACTAATGGGCAAAAAGATCAAGAATTGACTTATAACATGGGACAAGTCAATGGACAAGTCAAAAATTGGTATCCGAATGGCAATATAAAAATGATTTCTGGATATAGAAGTAACCAAAAACAAGGAAATACGACTTATTGGTACGAAAACAAAAATAAAATGTCGATTCAGCATTATAAATATGGTGTTGAGGTTGATACATCTAGTTTTTGGGCGAAGAATGGGCGTTTGAAAGAACAGAAAATTTATAATAATCAAGGCAAATTAATCCAACATCGTGATTTTGGAGAAGCGAGTATTTTAACGGCTAAAGGTCAAATTCATGTTTTTAATAAACTGAAAAGTAACTTTATCGTGCCTTTTGAAGGGAAAGAAGTTTCGCCAGTAGATTCTCGTGTATTGGCATTTTATGTAGATGGCGTTTTGGTGCAGGCTTTCACGATGCCCAAAAGCGAATTTTCTGATGAAGAATCAAAAACTGATTTGGTTATTTTAAAAAATCTCCAAGAATTTGATATAGAGCGGTTAGAAAATTTATTGAGTGATACAACGACTAAAGTGGAAGTGACTTTGGAAACAGTGATTGAAGAAAAAAAATTGAAAAGTGGTTCGCCTGCGATGTTTTGGACATTCAAAGCGCCAGGAAATTCAGCTGAAAAGAAATTGACTTTATTAGAAGAGCAATTTTTAGCAATTGTTTGCCAAGACCACATTCTGTTATTAAATGGATTGGTTTTTAAGAATAACAAACCTGATGAAGTGAAACAAAAACTAATTGAGATTGCAAATGGTGTTCAATTGAAAGATCAGCCGATTGATTTATTAAAATTAGCACAAGAGTAAGGATTAAACATAAAAGGATCGGATCTCTCAAAGAGATCCGATCCTTTTAATGTTGTCAAATAATCGAATTATTTAACAACAATATTGACCATACGATTAGGTACGACAATTACTTTAATTATTCGCTTACCTTCTGTCCATTTCTTAATAGCTGGTAATTCAACTGCGATTTTTTCCATATCTCCTCTTTTTGCATCTGCTGCAAACGAAGCGACTGCCCGTTTTTTACCATTAATACAAATCGGATATTCAATTGTGTCTTCTTTCAAATATTTTTCATCAAAAATCGGATAAGTCGAAGCATGAACAGAGCCTTCATGACCAAATTGATGCCACAATTCCTCTCCTAAGTGAGGCGCAAAAGGCGCAATCAAAATTGATAAAGGTTCTAAAATCGCTTTTTTGCTTGACTTAGCTTTTTTCAATTCATTAGCCGCAACCATAAACGCGCTAATACAAGTATTGAAAGAAAAACGTTCAATACCATCTCTAACTTTTTTGATCGCTGTATGTAAAATTTTGTATTCTGCTTTAGTTGGTTTACTGTCTTTAACTTTAAACCCTTTATCATCAAAATACAAACTCCAGAACTTTCTCAAAAACTTAGAAACGCCTTCAATTCCTTTCGTGTCCCAAGGTTTAGATTGCTCAATTGGACCTAAGAACATCTCATACATACGGAAGCCGTCAGCGCCATATTCCTCAACCATCAAGTCAGGATTAACGACATTGTATTTCGTTTTTGACATTTTTTCGACCATATGACCACACAAGTATTTTTCTTGTGGATTGGTCACAAAAACAGCATTTTTGTAATCTGGTTGAGATTTTATGAACTCATCCATATCCAAATAGTCATTATGTACGATATTAACATCGACATGCAATTTGGTAACTAAATGAGAAATATTATTTTGTTTTACAAAATCCAATGAAATAAATAATGGATGTTGCTCAATTTCATCTAAATGACTATTATCAACCTGTCCTTCGATTGCTCGATTAATACGTTTGATAATAACATCAAAATTATTGTGATATTTACCGATTTCTTGTGTAGAAATACCTAAGATCTTCCAGCCTTCCGCTTCAAATTTAGGTTGTAACCTATTAATATATCGCTTTAAATTATGGCTTGATTTTATCTCAATTGCCAATTTATGTTTAGGCAAAGCAAAATCGACATAATCGCCAGCGATCGGATAATCCTGCTCTAAATGTATGTCATAAACAGAAGCTAATTCACGTTTGAAAAACTCTTCTGCGAAAGCTTCATTTGCTCGATAAACAAAATTAGAACGCCCTTGAATCATGCCTTGATTGATCAATTTCTTGAAAGGTTCTTGCGTTGGAGTATGCCCCAAATCATACAAAAACTTATTCCAAAAACGAGAATACATCAAGTGACCAACCGCATGTTCCGTTCCACCAACATACAAATCGACTTCTTTCCAATAATTGACAGCTTTTTGACCAACTAAGGCTTCGTCATTCTCAGGATCCATGTAACGTAAGAAGTACCAAGACGAGCCAGCATAACCAGGCATCGTGTTTGTTTCTCTCGTTTTTCCATTGACATTGACCCATTCCGTTACGCGTGATAAAGGTGATTCTCCTTCTGGTGTTGGTTTATAATTGGTTAAAGAAGGCAATTCTAAAGGCAAATTATGATCCGCAGAAGCCACGCCATCTTTATCATAAACAATCGGGTAAGGCTCGCCCCAATAACGTTGACGGCTAAAGTTGGCATCACGCAATTTATAATTAATCACTCGCTGACCAATGCCCATTTCTTCCAATCGCTTGAACATTTCTTGGATAGCTTCAGGCACTTCCATTCCATTCAAAAAGTCAGAATTGATGATTTTACCCAATTTATCATGCAAAGTAGCATTTGGATAATCCGATTTATCAACGACATCAATGATTGGTAAACCGAAATGCTCGGCAAATTTTTGATCGCGTTCATCATCACTTGGTACTGCCATAATTGCGCCTGTACCGTAATCTTTCAAAACATATTCCGCTATATAAATCGGAATTTTTTGATTGTTAAATGGATTAATCGCATATGCACCAGTAAATTCTCCAGTTACTTTCTTGACCTCAGACATGCGCTCCCGTTCCGAACGAGAATTGACATATTCTAAATATTTATCAACTTTAGCACGTTGTTCTTCTGTTGTAATTTGAGCAACTAAATCATGCTCTGGAGCTACAACCATGAAAGTTGCACCAAAAATTGTATCTGCTCTAGTTGTGAAAATTTCAATTTGACCGTCATGACCATCAATATTAAAAATCATTGATGCGCCTTCCGAGCGACCGATCCAGTTACGTTGCATAGATTTCAATGCATCAGACCATTCCAAATTATCCAAACTATTTAATAAGCGTTCCGCATAAGCCGTGATTCTCAAAGCCCATTGCATCATTGCTTTTTTGATCACAGGGTGATTCCCACGCTCCGAAAAACCGTCTTTGACCTCATCATTTGCCAAGACTGTTCCCAAAGCTTCACACCAATTTACATAACCGACTTTGCGATAAGCCAAACGATAATTCATTAATACATCGTCTTGCTCCTTCAAAGTCATCTGACTCCAATCATAAGCCGAAAAAATGGTGTTTTGCGCACTAGCGGCATTGACATTAGCATTGCCTTCCTCTTCGAAAGTATCAATTAATCGACTGATTGGCTGTGCTTTGTCTGCTCCTTCATCGTAATAATGCTCGAATAATTGTAAGAAAATCCACTGTGTCCATTTATAATATTTTGGATCACTGGTTTTAACTTGTCTACTCCAATCGAAACTCAATCCTAAATTATCCAATTGTTGGCGATACATTTTAATATTTGTATCAGTAGAATCGGCTGGATGAATTCCTTTTTTGATGGCGTATTGCTCCGCAGGCAAACCGAAAGCATCATAACCCATTGGATGTAAGACATTAAATCCATTCAAACGCTTATAACGCGCATAAATATCCGAAGCGATGTATCCTAGCGGATGACCGACGTGCAAACCTGCTCCAGAAGGATAAGGAAACATATCTAACACATAATATTTAGGTTTGTTAGAATCTGTTTCAACTTTATAAGTCTGATTTTTCTCCCAATATGCCTTCCACTTTTTCTCAATTACTCTTGGACTATATTCCATCGTATTAATTACTTGACTGATTACCAATTATTTTGAAGGAAACGCATTGATATTTCTTTGAGTTCCTTTTAATTACCTTTATTTTTTGATAAAGGCAAAGATACAATTGATTTATAAATGATTGTGTGAAATAAAAGTGCGAAAATAATTAAATATGGATTATTATTTAAGTTTAATGTATAATCAATTTAAAAATTGATGGATTTATATGAAAAAACACTTAAACTATTGAGCTAATTTATGGTTGAATTTTTAGAAAAAAGCCTGTAAAATCAATATATAAGCCAAATTAAAGGAAGATTAAGTTCAGATTATTTAGTTTAATTTTTTTTGAAATAAAATTAAAAAATAGCAAGATGAATTACCAAAGTATATTAAATAGTATCGAACAAGAGATTAATATCCATGATTTTGAGGGAAAAGTCGCTAATTATATTCCAGAATTAGCAAAAGTTGATCGGAATAAATTTGGTATGCATTTGCATTGTATCAATAATGGGCATTATGCTTTCGGTGATAGTAATGAGCGATTTTCTATCCAAAGTATTTCAAAAGTCTTGGCTTTAATCATGGCTTTTGAGCTAGAAAGAGATGCTATTTGGAAGCGTGTAGACGTTGAACCTTCTGGAGATCCTTTTAATTCTTTAGTACAATTAGAGTATGAAAATGGAATTCCTAGAAATCCGTTAATCAATGCTGGTGCGCTGGTTATTTGCGATATTTTGGTGAGTCATTTAAAAAATCCTAAAGCCGATTTCTTGAATTTTATTAGAAAAATATCAAATAATCCGACTATTAATTATGATGAAAAAGTAGCGAAATCCGAAAAAGAATGGGGGTTTAGAAATTCGGCATTATTACACTTAATGAAATCATTTGGCAATATTAAAAATGATATAGAAACTATTTTGGATTTCTATGTTTATCAATGTTCTTTAACAATGACTTGCAAAGAATTATCCGAAACATTTATGCTTTTTGCTAATAAAGGACGAATTCTAGGAACGAATGAACAAATTATACCTTGGAATCGCATCAAACGGATCAATGCTATTATGATGACTTGTGGATTTTATGATGAAGCTGGGGAATTTTCATTTAGAGTTGGATTGCCAGGGAAAAGTGGCGTTGGCGGAGGAATTGTTGCGATTCATCCCAATTATTATAGTGTAGCAGCTTGGAGTCCCAAACTCAACCCAAAAGGAAATTCTGCGATAGGGATGGCAGCTTTAGAGCTATTGACTACTAAAACGGAGTTGTCTATTTTTTAGAAAAAAGAAAAATTCACCTATTTTGTTATTAATTTTGTATCATTGGTCTAATGAAAATAATCTTCTGTAAGAAAAAATTGAAAACTTCAAATAAAGACCTTATTTTCATGGCTTCGCTTTTTAATATAAAAATCAAACGACTATAATTCGTTAAATATAAAAACATGGCATTATTTGCAAGAGAATTTGAATGTCCTTCCTGCGGTGGTCGCATTAAAAGAGAAAATGCCGCTTCCAAATCCTTGGGTTGTCCTTATTGTGGTCAAACAAGCCATGTGAGTGGCGATTCGTTGAGTATGGCAGGCACACCGAATTTGTTAATTGATTACGGTTCGATGTTTTCGGTTGGTATGGTTGCTACGCTTCGTGGTAGGCGCTTTCGGGTATCGGGCAAGTTAAGGATTGCTTATGAAGATGGTTTTTGGGATGAGTGGTACATTCAATTCTTAGACAATAATCAAGATGCTTGGATACAAGAAGATGATGGTGGATTTATTTTGTTTGAGCCAGCCACTGATTATGAAAGATTGAGTTTTCATGATATAAAAGTAGGTGGTTATTATAGCTTTAGTAATGCTTATCAACAAGTATTTGTTACCTCAAAAAGTCGTGCAAAAGTAGAAGGTGGTGAAGGCGAATTACCTTTTGCTATTATCCCTGGAGATATTGCTGATTTTGTGGAAGGCGTAGAAGATGGTAAGGTTATTAGTATGGAGATCTTGCCTAAAGAGACACATATATCTGTGGGAACGCCTTTTAAGCTAGATGAAGTCTCGTTGAATTAGATTTTAGAATTAATGAAATGACCTCAATCTAGTTTTGGCAATGAGACAATGTAACAATCAAACAATGTAACAATTAAGCAATGGCAACAATAATAAAGGAAGAAAAATTATCATCAATAGAACAATTTAATTGTAATAGTTGTGGCAATGGGCTGGAAGTCTTTAATCCACGTGCTAAATATATTTCTTGTCAATATTGTGGTTCTGTTTTGGATACAAAATCAGAGCAACATGAGATATTGATGTCCATGTCTCCACCTACTGAACATCAACCGATGTCTTTTATCAAAGTTGGTTTACTTGCCAATTTCTTTGATAAGAAATATCAAGTGATTGCTCGGACGCGTTGGCAACAAGACTATTATGAATATTGGTCAGAAGAAGGCGAAACGGGCTATTCTAGAGAGCTGTGGATATATGATGAGTGGTTAATGATCTCTGAACAACGAACTTATTTTTATTTGGTGGAGGACAAAGATGGTTATTATATTTCGGAAGAAATAGTGCCAGATAACCCTAGTTTGCCGAATGAAAGTAGTCATTGGAGCTTCATGAAAAATCAGCGTCCTCAGATTATTAATGAATATGGCAGTGCATCTGTGATTTATTTTGAGGGCGAATCTAATTATCAAATTAAATTGAATGACCTTATTCAATTTGCTAGTTATAAGCACAAAAATACGATTTATACAGCCGAATGGCGTATCAATGAATTGAATAATCAAATTAAGGAAATCGAATTTTTTAAAGAGGATAAGATTTCTAAAAAAGAGATAATTCAAGCTTTTGAAAATAATGAGGAGTTAGATGGATTAAGACGAAAAGGGGAAATCTGGCAATGGCTGACTTATGGCGCGTTTGCTTCGGCTATATTGTTTTTTGTATTAATGTTTACTTCATTTGGTGGAACAAAACAGGTGTTTACTCAAACTTTTAATTTTGCGGAACTGAATGATTCTGCACTTTTTAAATCAAAACCTATTCAACTAGATGAAACTGGTTTGTATTGTATCGAGTTGAGAGGAGGAATAGAAGTAACAAATTCAGAAGCTTTTGTTTTAGCTTATTTTCTTAATAATGAAGATGAAGTGATTAATCATTTAGATGGAGATTTTTCGGTCTATTCTGGTTTTGATAGCGATGGTTATTGGACAGAATCGACGGAAGAAGCGGATAAATTAGTGAAAGTAAAAGAAACAGGCACATATCATGCAAAATTGATGCTTGATCGAGAGGACGCAGTAACAGGCTCGGTGACCTTAAATATCTTTTCAGGCGTTGTCTTAACGAGGTATTATGTAATTGGCTGGTTGATCTTTCTTCTTTTAGGTTTTATTTTCCGTAGCAGCATGAAAAAATACTTTTAACAAACAATCTTAAAAAAATAATAATGAAAAATTTTACAAAAGCATTAATAGTAGGTTGTTTTGTAGCTATTGCAGGGCTAACCTATGCTAGTTCAGTGAGAGGGTTGGGGATTTCAGCGTTCAAGTCTCACAAAACAATGGATCAGATCAAAAAGGATTGTCCTAATTATTACACGAATAAAGATGGACAATGTTTGAGAACTAGTTTTCGAAGTATTTATTTTTTAAGAACGGGTTATACAAGTTCGACAGGAAAGTAAATAATTGAATGGAAAATGGAAAATTGACAACGTTATAGTTTGTTGATTATCAGTTTGATAAAACATTTATTAATGCTGTTTAAGATTCTGTTTGAGTATTTATTGTAATTGTTTATTGTTGTTATGGTTCTTTGATAATTTTTGCCAAAATGAGTATTCTTTTAATCCAGCGGTGGCTTGCCCCGTTGTTTTTCAAGGAGTTAAAACAATGGGGCAAGCCCACATTGGAATAAAAGGCAAAAATTGTCAAGGACCCTGTTTTATTTATAGACTTTTCATTTATTGGCAATTGTCCATTATCGATTGTTAATTGCTTTAACGACTGACTATTGAAACCAGAACAAAAAAGAGTTGCGACACTGCTCGCTTCCGTATTTATTATAGCGATTTGTGGTATTTTATACGAATTATTAATCAGTACAATTACCAGTTATTTTCAAGGTAGTAGTATTTTACACTTTTCTATTGTGATAGGTTTGTTCCTGTCTTTTATGGGAGTAGGTTCATTTTTATCTAAATATATTAAAAACGATTTGCCTGTTTGGTTCATTCGTTTTGAATTGGTATTGAGTTTAGTAGGTGGTTTTTCGGCCTTTTTGCTTTATTTTGCCTTTTCTTTAACACCTTATTTTTATGGTGTTGCCTTTTTGTTAATTAGTATTTTGGGTGCAATGATTGGTATAGAAATCCCTATTTTGACCCGAATTATTCGACAATATGACAATTTAAAAGATGCACTTGCCAATGTTTTATCTTTTGATTATTTAGGTTCATTAATTGCTTCTGTGGCATTTCCTTTGCTACTTTTGCCTTGGCTCGGTACGATGCGAACGGCATTTGCTATCGGTTTATTAAATTTAAGCATCGCAATTCTAAACACTTATTTATTCAAAAAAGAACTCCGACGATTTAAACAATTTATTGCTGGAGAAATGGTTTTGGGAGTGGCATTACTCGTAGGTTTTATCTTTTCTTTTCAAATTAATTCCTACTATGAAAGTTTCTTGTATCGGGATCAAGTCATGGTTTCGAAACAATCGAAGTATCAAAATATCGTAGTTACAAGATGGAATAAAGACATTCGATTGTTTTTGAATGGTAATTTACAATTTTCTTCAGTTGACGAATATCGTTATCACGAAGCATTGGTACATATTCCGATGAATGCCGCTTCGAATCATGAAAAAATCCTGATTTTGGGTGGAGGAGATGGAATGGCGATTCGTGAATTATTAAAATATGATGATATTCAAGAGATCAGTTTAGTTGATTTGGATAAAGAAATGACCGATTTAGCAGCATCGCACCCTGTCTTTACGCGATTGAACGAAAATTCATTAATCGACAAAAAAGTAACGATTTATAATCAAGATGCTTTTAAATATATAGAAAAATCATCAGATATTTTTAATGTGATTATCATTGATTTACCTGATCCGTCGAATGAAAGCTTAGGTAAATTATACAGTAAAGAATTTTATGGATTGATCCGAAAACGTCTAGCAGCAGATGGTGTTATCGTTACTCAATCGACTTCACCTTATTTCGCACCAGATGCTTTTTGGTGTATTCATAATACTTTAGATACAGTTTTTAGTAATACTTTGGCTTATCAAACCTATGTTCCGACTTTTGGACAATGGGGTTTTAATATGGGAATTAATACCATTTCAAAAGAAAAAACAATCGAAAATATTCAGAAAAACTTAGAGAAAAAACAAATCTCTTTAGACTATTTGAATGCAGATATTGTTGAAGGATTATTTGAATTTAGTAAAGATCGAAAAAGACGAAATACACCCATTAATCAACTTCAAAGTCAGCGTTTAATTCATTTGTATGAAAAGAATTGGAATGAAATGCGATAGAGTTTTGTTGTAAATGAAG
>CAKZLL010000032.1 GCA_937125475.1 uncultured Saprospiraceae bacterium
TAAAATTTGAACAAACAAATTATTTTTATTATTTTTGATATTCAACAAATTGTTTGAATTTAGAATATTTCAATCTAAGGATTGGATCTCTTCAAGAGATCCAATCCTTGAATTTCAAAGTAAATAACAAGAAAAATAAATCGCTAGATGGCTGAAGTTACTTATAATGAAGATAATATACGTTCCCTTGATTGGAAAGAGCATATCAGAATTCGCCCAGGAATGTATATTGGTAAATTGGGGGATGGCTCGACGCAAGATGACGGTATTTATATTTTATTAAAAGAGGTTGTTGATAACTGTATTGATGAACATGTCATGGGACATGGTAAAGAAATCATCATCCAAGTCGTCGAAGGAGAAGTCACTATTCGAGATTATGGTCGCGGTATTCCTTTGGGAAAAGTTGTTGATTGTGTTTCCAAAATTAATACAGGTGGTAAATATGACTCTAAGGCATTTAAAAAAGCAGTAGGATTAAATGGAGTGGGTACAAAAGCTGTGAACGCCCTTTCTAATTATTTTAAAGTACAAGCAATTCGAGAGGGACGAAGCAAAGTAGCGGAATTTTCTAAAGGAGAAATTGTTCATGATCATGAAATAACATCAATCGAGGCAGAAAATGGAACACTTATTTCGTTTAGACCCGATGAATCTATTTTCAAGAATTACCGTTATAGAATGGAATTCATGGAAAATCAGCTTTGGAATTATGCCTACCTTAACGCAGGATTAAAGCTTAGATTGAATGATAAATTATTCTATTCTCGCAAAGGTTTATTGGATCTTGTCAATAGAAAAACCAATCCAGATAACCATCGTTATCCTGTTATTCATTTGAAGGATGAAGATATTGAATTGGCATTAACACATGGAACTCAGTATGGTGAGCAATATTATACTTTCGTCAATGGTCAGCACACAACACAAGGCGGAACGCATCAAAATGCGTTTAGAGAAAGTATTGTAAATACCTTGCGTGATTTTTATAATAAAAAGTTTGAATCACAAGATATTAGAGCCTCTATTATTGGTGCATTGAGTATTCGAGTGCAAGAACCTGTTTTTGAATCGCAAACTAAAACGCGATTAGGTTCTACTCATATCGCACCAAATGGCGCAACAATTCGTACGTTTATTAATGATTTTATTAAGAAACATTTAGATGATTTTCTTAGGAAAAATCCAACGATAGCACAAGCATTATTAAAACGAATTTTGCAATCAGAGCGCGAAAGAAAAGAAATCGCAGGTATTAAAAAACTAGCTAATCAACGCGCTAAAAAAGCCAACGTTCATAATAAAAAATTACGTGATTGCCGAATTCATTTTACTAAAACAAAAGACGAACGACATAAAAATACAACAATTTTTATTACGGAAGGAGATTCTGCCAGTGGTTCGATTACTAAAGCGAGAGATGTACAAACACAGGCTGTTTTCTCATTGCGTGGTAAACCCAAAAATACTTACGCCTTAACGAAAAAAGTAGTTTATGAAAACGAGGAATTTAACCTACTTCAACATGCTTTAAATATTGAGGATGGAATTGATGAATTACGTTATAATCGAGTAGTAATTGCAACGGATGCGGATGTCGATGGAATGCATATACGATTATTACTATTGACATTTTTCTTGCAATTTTTTCCAGATTTAGTTCGTCAAGGGCATTTATATATTTTAGAAACACCGCTTTTCCGTGTTCGTAATAAGAAGAAAACATATTATTGTTATAGCGAAGATGAAAAACAAAAAGCGATCAAAAAACTTCGAGGTAATCCAGAAATTACTCGATTTAAAGGATTAGGAGAGATTTCTCCTGACGAATTTGGGGATTTTATTGGAAAAGATATTAGACTAGAATCTGTTGTTTTACAAGAAGAAACAGAGATTGATAAGGTTTTATCTTATTACATGGGAAAAAATACGCCAGCTCGCCAGAAATTTATTATTCAAAATTTGAAAGTAGAAAAAGAGGCGGCTTAGTATTTATTTTTTTATAAAAAAGACCTTACAAGATGAAAATCAAGTAAGGTCTTTTCTATTTAGTCTATAATTCAAAAAACTATTGTCTACCACCTAAAGCTCTAAAACCAATAGATTTTTTTACAAAAATATCATCTGTATCTTTATCCAAAGAGAAGCTACTCACATCATCAAGTGTCAAAATATTAATCATATCCTCGCTTCGGTTTTCAGAAGCTAAAGAAGCTAAACGCAAATTCTGATTTTTGACTGCTTCCGTAACAATATTTCTAACCGTACGAGCATTTCCAAAATACTTATCTCTCAATTCATGCTGAAATGCTAAATACTTTTGTAAATGTTCACTCGCCTCTGGAGTAGGATTAAGTGCTTCATCATGAAGCATTTGACGAGCAATATCATACAATTCAGAAGGCGCGTAATCCTCGAATTTTAATACTTTATCAAAACGAGAACGCAGCCCTGGATTAGCTTTTAAGAACGAGTCCATATTGTCTGGATAACCCGCTACAAAAACGAAGAATTTTCCTCTATGATCTTCCATTCGTTTTAATAGGGTTTGAATGGCTTCATTACCAAAATCAGAACCACCGCTTCCTTGACTAAGCGCATAAGCTTCATCAATAAAGAGTACTCCACCCATTGATTCGTCGATCTTTTCAGCCGTTTTAGTTGCAGTTTGGCCAACATGACCAGCTACTAAACCTTGTCGATCTGTTTCGATCATATGACCGCGTTCCAAAACACCTAATGCTTTGTAAATCTTTGTTAAAATTCGAGCAACAGTTGTTTTACCTGTTCCTGGATTACCAACAAAAACGGTATGTAAAAAGAATTTATTTAAAACATCCTTATTGGTTTCTCTATAAAAGCGAACGAGCTGAATGAGTTCTTGGATTTGTTTTTTAACATTATCCATACCAATCAAATGATTCAATTCGCCAGTTGCTTCATTCAATAATTTGTTATCAATTGGTATTTTAGGCAAGACTTTTTCGCGCTTGACTTCAATGTTTTTGACATCCTCCAATTCTACTCGAGAGAGTTCTTCATCACTCAATCTGATTGGGTTTTCGTTCGCCATAACACGAAGTCCTAGATTGATTTTAGCCTGTTCTATAATATCAAATACAAAACGAGCATTACCAAAAGAGCGATCTCTATTTCTATATGCCTCTGTAATTAAATCGTTAACTTTGAGTTTTGCAGCAGGAATAAGCGAGACATTTTTGACTTGACAAGCATAATCACCAATTCGGGATAATTCCTGTGGTAAATAATCTTCAAAATCAAAATATAACTTAAAACGGGATTTTAAACCAGGATTTGAATCTAGAAAATGCCCCATTTCTTTAGGATAACCAGCTACAATAACGGCTAAATCACCTTCACCATTCGACATTTCTTTCATAAGAATTTCAATGACCTCTCGACCAAAATCCTTAGAATCATCATTGTTTCTTGCTAAAGAATACGCTTCATCAATAAATAAAACACCGCCACGAGCCTTCTCAATCGCCTCTTTAACCTTAGGAGCAGTTTGTCCAATATATTCACCGATCAAATCCACTCGATCCACTTCATGGACATGACCTTTGGTGAGTAAGCCCATTTTTTTGTAGAGCTTGCCCATCATGCCAGCAACGGTCGTTTTTCCTGTTCCTGGATTGCCAATGAAAACGGAATGAACATTGATTTCTTCACTTTCAGAAAAACCTTTTGCTTTGCGCAATTGCAAGAATTGAATATATTGAGCGTGATCGCGAACTTGTTTTTTTATGCTATTTAGACCAATCATTGCTTCCAATTCAGACATGACATCCTCAAAAGTAGTATGCGGATCCTCATCAACAGTCAATTGAATTGGAGCTTGTTGATTAGGCAAAATCACACCTGGAATACCTTCATCATAAAACTCATCAATATCAAAAGGAACGATTGCCAATAATTTGTCCATAAAGACAATTTCAGCGGTATAATCATCGTTTCGCCAACAACCTTTTACATTAGAACCCCAACCTGCGGTGATTTGAATAGTTTCATCCAATTTCTCCACTCGATGTAATCGAATGACTTGCCCTTTGAGTTCGCGGGCATTATTATAGAATTTAATAAACAATTCGCATTGCCAACTTTTGCCAATCAACAAATTATCTAATACTATTTCTACATAAATATAACGCGTTTCTTCGGTGTGGAAAGTACGATAATACACTCGGTCAGGCAATGGTACATCGTCATAAGAACCTTCATATAATTTCAAAGACCGAACGCGCAAATATGGATTATTGTGCGTGGTCAATTCTAAAGTCTCCGTCGGAACACCAGCATCTTCTATATAAAAATACTTAGTTGCGACTTTTTGCCCTTCGATCCAAGCTTCCCAATAATAAGCGCCTTTTTTCCAAAAGCTGCCAATTTTTTTATTTCCCCAGCCTTCACGAATATAGATAGTGCTATCATATTTTGTAATTCTTCTTTTGAAAGGAAGCGAACACAATTCTTTTCGCCCTTTTTTAAGAGAAAAACATTTTAATACAATATCAACTTCCCAATCATCTATATCAAATAGTTTATTGTAAAAGGAGAGTTCGGCATAGACATAAGTAGTGATATATCGATCAAAAACTTGACGATATTTTTTTTTGTTATCTGCGAGCCATTCTGTTGAGGAGTAAATCCTAAGCTCTCGGAATTTGTACTTAACGAAATCTGGATGTAAGTGCATGGTTATTCTCAATTAGTTCTATGAACTTCTGAACCTTGATGTTCTATAATCAAATAATTGTAAGTTAATCAAATAATTGTAAGTTAATCAAATATAATGAAATATTTAATTTGAAGTAGGTTCTATTCGCACGTTTTTTAATAATATTGATAAAAAACCAAAAACTATTCCGAAAGTCGCTAAAATGTTTTTTTAACCGTTTTTAATTCTTCTAGAGCTAAAAATAGACTTGGGAAACTAAAAAGAAATGGGTTAACTCGTTGAACTAAGTAGTCAGACAAAAATAATAGCATTTTTTTATTTTACTTTTCAATTGCACCGCTACTTATAACCTGAAAAATCTAATATTTTACAGTGTCCTTGTTTAATAAGAATATTTGATTTCTTATATTGAAAAAATATAATTTTATGTTTA
>CAKZLL010000033.1 GCA_937125475.1 uncultured Saprospiraceae bacterium
TAAAATCTAAATTTCCATTCATTACAAAACCATTTTAGAATAAAGTCTATTATAGAAAAGAGTAAAAAAAATTCTTGGATAAAAATGAAAGAAATGATTTTGGAGCTTTTGCAAATTCAAAACCTGAAGGTATAATACTAATTGGAGTTGATGAATATAAAGATAAAAACGGGAGATAAAGAGGAAAAATCATTATTGAATAAAGCTCAACAATGTCATCCGCCGCCTATGTAAGTCGAAATATTTGTTGAGAATGAAAATCAAGAGCCTTTTTACAGAGTTGAAATCCCATCAAGTAAATTCTTGTAAAAATTCAATGCTGCTATAATAAAAATTAGAACAGAGTTTAAATCAAAATATCAAAATATACGAAATTCAATTATACATTCAACAACTGAAACAAGTGATAATAACTCGAACTTATTCTCTTGTGTAGAAGGCTACTTTGAAGAAATAATAATTGGAATACAATAAACTGAATATTGATTTTTATGCAGTATTCTTTACTCACGGGTTCACTATTAGACTTATACTATTTTAAATAAAACTAATAAGTTTTGATTTTCAGTTATTTAGAGAGTTTATAAAAACAATCTATTCTCCCCATTTTATTACGGCTTTTAATGCAGTTAAGCTAATAGATAAATTCTTCGCTTAATCATCCAAATACCATTTTAATCCAATAAAATTCCTTCTTCGTATAAATGACAGTTGGCAGGCAAACTATATCTGTTATGCTAGCGTTTTATAATGCGTAGGGCAAAGGCATGCCTTTGCCCTACATACCCCATAACACCATATTCTTTCATTTTTTAATCCAAACACTATGAACTCATTTCTGCTATTTTTCACAGTAGTTGTGGGTACTGTCATTATTTTCGAATTGTCAAATGACAATGTACCTACTACTCCCAAAGCACCATTGAAAATGGTCGCGCTGTCAGAAGCGCAAAAATACACTGCAACGAACTCAATCACCATTGGAGAAGTTTTACTTTGGAAAGATTGCACCAACGGCACAACGAAAGCGAGCCTTTGTAAAAAAATGCAATTGAACGGACATCAAACCGCTATCAAAGATTTAACTTTCAGTAAAGATGGAAGATGGTTGATCACTACCGATGTAAAAGGACTAAGTACCGTTTGGACTACTCGACGCGGACAAAAGCTTAAAACATTTAGCCAATTGGACGAAAAAGGTTTTATCCAATCACATGTTGATTTTATGGGTGTTGATCCATACTGTACTTGTATGATTTTCAAACTTGACGATGGTCAATTTATTTATTTTGATTACAATACTAATACCGCCTCTAACAAGAAACCTATTCCTGTAGTCGCGCATTAAGTAAGTTGAAAAGCGTTAATCTATTCCTTTTGTGAATGGGTTAATGCTTTTTTTATTTCCTATCGGATCAATAAAAACTGTCCTTTCAATGGCTCTTGTTCCTCTCCAGCTATTTTATAATTAATCAAATAAATATAAGCGCCATTCGACATTTTAGAATTTCTATACTTCCCATTCCAAGCGCTAATACCTTCTTTTCCATGCATCATTTCGCCCCAACGATTAAAAATTTGAAAAGAAACGATCTCTATACCAGCCTTTGGAAAAATGAAAAACTCATCATTTACTCCATCACCATTAGGAGAGAAAGCCTCTGGAATTATAATTTCCTTATCAACCTGTACTTGAACTGTTACTGGGTAAATTCTAGGTTCACAATTGATCAAACTCGCTGATAAAGTATAGATAGAAGTTTGTTCTGGACTAACATTAATCGTAGGACCTGCAACAATACTTCCATTATTACCTGCCCATGAATAAATCAAATTTGCGTCAGAAGTTGCAGTAATTTCAACTGCCTCACCTGCTACAATATTGATCAATGTTGGGACTTCTACCGTAAAATCACTTGGTCCAGAGATACTATAATTCCCTGTTTCTGAGCAACCTGTAAAAGGATCTGTTACCGTTACTTCGTAATTACCATTAGGCAAATCACTCACATCTTCGGTTGTTTTTTGGTTAGACCATTGATAATTAAGAACTGTTGAAAGGCTGTTTGTAGAAATATCAATCGCTCCATTCGTTTCGTTCGGGCAATCATTCTCTGTAATATGTTCCAAAGAAATGTCGAAAAGTCCTTCTGTCGATAAACTAAATGAAAAAGTTTGTTGACAATTTCCAGCATCGGTAATTGTTACATCGTAATTTCCATCAGGCAAATTATCAGCAATCGGATCATTTCCTGTGTTCGCGTTGCTGCTCCAAGTATAAGTATAAGGCATATTTCCTTGTAATGGATTAAGTGTAATAATACCTAAATCAGAGCAAGTTGGCTGATTTACAATCGTTTGCACATCTAAAGAACCTGTTCCATTCACTGTAATTGTGTCTTTGTCCGTACAACCATTTCCATCTGTAATCGTCACGAAATATGTTCCACTTGCCAAATTAGAAACAGTATTAACATTGCCAGGATCAGGCGAAATACTCCAAGCAAAGCTATAAGGCGCAATTCCTGCATTAATTGTTGCAGTAATTCCTCCGTTTGTTTGACCACAATTTGCATCAGTAATTTGATAAGATGCATTAATCAAATTAGGCGTATTTAGAGTTAGATTGATAATTGTATCACAGCCATTATTTGTCACTGTGACTTGATAATTACCAGCTTCCAAATTATTAGCTATATTGGAAGTATTCCCATTTCCTGCCCATTGATAAGTATAATTACTAGGCGCATTAATGACGATTTCACCATTATTTGTTTGGCACAAAGGCGAAGTCATCGAAGCAGTAATTTGAAAAAATGGACTAGAATTAAAAATAATATTATTAATACTTTGAGAACAGCCTGTTCCATCAGTTACCGTAACATGATAAGTACCCGCGCCCAAACCCACAGCAGTGTTAGAATTGCCAGAAACATTGGCATTAGCTGACCATTGATAAGTATATGGTGCTGTTCCACCAGAGGCGAAAACGACAACCAGCCCATTATTTTGATTACAAGAACTAGCGATTTGATTAGCAATAATAAAACTCATTGCTGTAGGTTCTGATACATTTGTCGCGTTTGTAAAGGTACAACCGTTAGCATCTGTTACAGTCACAGAATACGTTCCGCCACTTAAATTTTGTGCATTTGCGGTATTTCCGATTGTTGGATCACTCCAATTATAACTGTAAGGAGCTACGCCTCCGCTCGGTGTTGCAATGATACTTCCATCGGTACTTCCATTACAAGAAACGCCCGTCGGAGTAAGCAAAAGTCCTATCGTCGCACCTTGATTAACAGTCGCATTAGCTGTTACAGTACAATTATTTGCATCGGTAATTGTAACAGTATAAGTACCCAAAGCCAAGTTACTCGCAGTTGAATTTGTACCTGCGTTATTTGACCAAAGGTAAGAATAAGGCGCTGTTCCGCCAGAAGCTATAACCGAAATTGTTCCATTATTTCCATTCAAGCAACCTAAAGTAGAACCTGTTCCTATTGCTGTTAATGTAGCTGGTTCACTAATTATTGCTGTTGCGGTGATGCTACAATTTTTAAAATCGGTGATCGTGACAATGTAAGTACCTGCGCCAAGATTACTTGGGTTTTGGATTGCTCCAATACCGTTATTCCAATTGTAAGAATATGGCGCTGTTCCTCCTGTGGCATTGACCGTAATTTGTCCATTTATATCGCCATTACAAGCCAAAACGTCGTTAGTTGTTGTAGCGGCTAGTGCCGAAATTGGTTGATTAATTGTTGCGGAAGTTGTGGCAGTACAACCATTTCCATCAGTAATTGTCACATTATAAGTACCTGCAATTAGGTTTGTTGGGTTTTGAATATTGCCAATTCCGCCTGTCCAATTGAATGAAAAAGGCGCAATTCCGTTTTGTATATTTAATGAAATACTACCATTATTTCCACCAAAACACGATACGTCAACCACAGTAATAGGCGAAACCGCCATTGCTACTGATTGAGTAATAGTTGTACTAGTCATGAAATTACAGTTATTTGCATCTGTTATTGTTAAGTTATAAGTGCCTGCTGATAAGTTAGTTGGGTTTTGAATATTACCAATTCCATTATTCCAAGTATAATTATAAGGCAGTGTTCCACCAGAAGGCACGACCGAAATAGAACCTGTTGAAGCATTAGCACAAGCAACATTCGTCGGAGTGAGTGTAGCAGAAATAGCTGTCGGTTGATTAATTGTAGCAGAAGCGGTGGTTGAACAATTTTTCGCATCTGTAATCGTGATCGTGTAAGTGCCAGCCGCAACGCCTGATACACTTGGCGTAATCCCCAAGCCGTTCGACCATTGATAGTTATAAGGCGATGTTCCGCCAGAAACGGAAGCCGTCAATGTTCCATTATTTCCACCAAAACAATTCACATTTGTAGCAGTTGCCGAAGCATTTAAAGCCGTGGGTTGTGTCACAATGAACGTTTCCGAAGAGCTACAACCATTTTGATCCGTCGCAGTTAATGTGTAATTTCCTGCGGTTATATTAGTGATATTTTGAGTGGTTTGGGTAGTATTTGACCATTGATAAGATAAAATACTAGTCGAATTAGCAACGATAGACGTAGTAATAGAACCATCATTTCCACCAAAACACGAAGGCGGATTAACTGTTCCAAATATTAAAATCGTTGCATCAACATCGACCGTAGCACTCGCGACAATTTCGCAATTCGTTGCGTCACTGATTGTCACGGTATAAAGTCCAGCCGATAAATTATTAATTGTCGCTGTTGTTAAATTATTTGACCATGAATAAGTATAAGGCGATAAACCACCTGTTACATTGACAGTTGCTGAACCTGTGGCACTGCTCGCACAAGCCGCATTAGTCGAAGTTGTTGTTGCTGTTAAATTTGTTAAAGTATTGACAGTGAAGGGTTTTGGAACATCACAGCCATAAACATCAGAAACCGTCACAGTATAAGTTCCAGGCATTAAACTGCCAATATTTTTAGATGTTGCGTTATTACTCCAAGCATATTGATAAGGCGATCCACCGCCATTGACAGAGATATTAATTTGTCCCGTCGTCGCGCCACAAGCGATAGTCGAGGCAGTTCCATTAATGGTAATTGGTGTTGCAGGCTGCGTGACTTGCTCGGCATTTGTGATCGTACAATTATTAGCATCAGTGATTGTCACGATGTAATTATTTGCCGTAAGGTTAGTTAGATTTTGGGAATTTGCGCCATTGCTCCAACTGTAAGTATAGGGCGGAGTTGCGCCGCTCACATTTAAATTAATCGTGCCTGTACTATCACCAAAACACGCTAAAACACTTCCTGTCGTACTAGAAGAGATCGGTGAAGCAGGTTCAGAAAGCAAGATACTTGCAGTATCCGAACAGCCCAATTGATCCGTAACCGTTACAGTATAATTGACATTAGCAACTAAACCTGATGTCGAAAAAGTATTGTTATTATTACTCCATTGATAAGTAAAAGTACCTGTATTGAAGCCCGAAAGACTACCTACAGCCGTAGCAACAGCATCACCCGTAGATGCGCCAAAACAAGAAACATTAGTAAAAGAAGTGATTTGTGCGTCATAATCCTTACAGCAATCCCTAAAATATAAATAAGCAGTATCTCGATCAATACAACTCCCTGATGAAACCGTAAAAACCAATTCTACTGTATCAATAGGAATATTAACTAAAGTAATCATTGGCACACTCGAATTGCTATTAGAAATAGCGCTTTGTACTAAAGGAGAAGAAGAAGTCCATTCAAAATTAAGGTTATTCGGATAACTAGCCGTTAAATCTCCTAATTGTATAAAAATATCATCACCTGTACAAAAAGTATAATC
>CAKZLL010000034.1 GCA_937125475.1 uncultured Saprospiraceae bacterium
AAAGAAAATGTAAAATGGCAATTTTATTTAATAAAGGAGATAAAGAATATTTTGAATGGATGGAATCAAATCCAAATGGTTTCATTTTGAATACGGAGAAAAGAAAAGAAACATCCGTTTTTGTTTTGCACAAATCAAATTGCGGTCATATCACGGAATATGAAGGTTTTGATAATGGAGCATATACCATGAAAAATTGGGTGAAAATTGCATCAAATAATGTTGCTGAAATAGTGGAATTTTGTCAAGAAAAAAAGCATAATTTTAATGGAACATTCAAATTATGTAAATCTTGTACTCCTGATTATCAATTAAATGAGATCATTTATCCAGATGAATTGCAAGAAGAAGAAGGCATTTATATAGAAGGTTCAAAAAGACAAATAATCGTCAATGCATTTGAGAGAAATCCTAAAGCACGACAAAAATGTATCGAATATTATGGGTGTCGATGCCAGTGCTGTGGATTGAACTTTGAAGAAAAATATGGTCATATAGGAAAAGGATTTATTCATGTTCATCATTTGAAACAAATTTCAGCGGTTGGAGAAGCCTATGAAGTTAATCCGATTGAAGATTTAATTCCATTATGCCCAAATTGTCACGCAATGGCTCACAAAAAAAATCCGCCATTCTCAGTAAATGAATTAAAAGAAAAAATAAAAAAATAAATGAATAAAAATATAATAGTACTCGCGGGAGATGGAATTGGAAAGGAAGTAACGCAATGGGGCGTGAAGGTTTTACAAGAGATTGCAGACCAATTTGGTCATACTTTTACTTTTGAAGAAGCTCTAATTGGTCATTCGGCAATCGTCGCAGAAGGCGCACCGCTTTCGGATGAAACAATTGAACGATGCAAAAAAGCAGATGCGATTTTATTGGGTGCGGTTGGTCATCCGATGTACGATAATGATCCTTCCGCAAAGGTTCGACCAGAGCAAGGATTACTAAAAATCAGAAAAGAACTGGGTTTATATTCTAATATTCGCCCAATTAAAATCTTTGATGAATTGATTGGTGCATCTAGTTTGAAACCCGAAATATTGCGTGGTGCTGATTTCCTTTTTTATAGAGAATTGGTGAGTGGAATTTATTTTGGAAGACCTCGTGAGCGCTTCAATGATGGAAATTCGGCTAAAGACACTAAAGTTTATCATAGATATGAAGTAGAACGAATTGCCAGACAAGCTTTTGATGCGGCAAGAACTCGACGCAAAATTTTGCACTCGATTGACAAAGCTAATGTATTAGAAAGCTCTAGATTATGGAGAGAAACGGTTCAAGTATTAAGCACAGAATATCCTGATGTAACAGTCACTCATATGTTTGTGGATAATGCTGCAATGCAGTTAATTCGAGATCCTTTGCAGTTTGATGTTATACTTACAGGCAATATGTTTGGAGATATTTTGTCAGACGAAGCATCTCAAATTGCTGGTTCTTTAGGTATGTTGGCTTCGGCTTCGGTAGGTGACAAAGTTGGAATTTATGAGCCTATTCATGGTTCTGCACCCGATATTGCAGGAAAAAACATTGCAAATCCTTTAGCTACTATTCTTTCTACTGCGCTAATGTTGGACATTTCTTTTGGTATGAAAGAAGAAGCAAACACGGTAATTGATGCCGTAGATCAATTATTAAAATCAGGATATCGAACTAGTGATATTGCGGATTCAACTACTGATAAAAATCAAATTTTAGGTACAAAAGAAATTGGAAATAAACTTTTAAATATAATTAAGAACAATAAATAAAACATTCTTAATTCCTAATTACAATTATGAAAGATACTAGAATACGGATTAAAAAATCAAGCAAGTCCGTTTTATTGGTTTTCATAGTAATCAAACTGTTAAAATTATGTCAGACAAGGTATTCATTTTTGACACAACGCTAAGAGATGGCGAACAAGTTCCTGGTTGTCAGCTAAATACAAAGGAAAAAGTAGAAATTGCGAAACAACTGGAACTGCTGGGTGTTGATGTAATTGAAGCAGGTTTTCCTATTTCTAGCCCTGGAGATTTTGAATCTGTTGTTGCAATTTCAAAGGCGGTCAAGTATCCGATCATTTGTAGTTTAACTAGAGCAGTTCAAAAAGATATTGATGTAGCGGTAGATTCTTTGCGTTACGCTAAACGAAAACGTATTCATACAGGCATCGGCGCATCAGACTATCATATCAAATATAAATTCAATAGCACGCGCGAAAAAATTATTGAGCGTGGTGTTGCTGCGGTTAAATATGCCAAAAAATTTGTAGAGGATGTTGAATTTTATGCCGAAGATGCAGGTCGAGCAGACAATGCTTTTTTAGCTCAAATGATTGAAGCTATGATTGCGGCAGGAGCTACTGTTGTTAATATTCCAGATACCACAGGTTATTGTTTACCAGAGGATTATGGTGCAAAAATTCGATATTTGAAAGAGCATGTTTCAAATATTGACCGAGCAATTATTTCTTGTCATTGCCACAATGATTTGGGTATGGCTACAGCAAATACTATCGCAGGCATTCAAAATGGTGCGCGTCAAGTTGAAGTAACAATGAATGGTATTGGAGAGCGTGCAGGAAATACGGCTTTAGAAGAAGTTGCTATGATTTTGAATACGCACAAACATTTGCCATACCATACGAATCTCAATACCAAACGGATCTATCCATTGAGCTTATTGGTTTCTAAAATGATGCGTATGCCGATTCAACCAAATAAAGCAATCGTTGGACGTAATGCCTTTGCACATTCTTCGGGCATTCATCAAGATGGCGTGATTAAACATAGAGAAAGCTATGAAATCATGGATCCTGAAGATGTAGGAATTGCGAGTAACTCAATCGTTTTGACAGCTCGTAGCGGTCGAAATGCCTTGAATTATCATTTGCGTCGTTTGGGCTATCAACTCAATAAAGAGGAATTAGCCGAAGCATATCAGAAATTTTTGTTATTAGCTGATAGCAAAAAAGATTTAGCTGATGAAGATTTAATCATTATGATGGAAGGTAAATTAATTTCTACCAAAATCAAATTGAAACACTTACAAGTCATTTGTGGTGAACCGCTTAAACCTTTAGCATCAGTTGAACTAGAAATTGATGGTCAATCCTATTTAGAAAGTGAAACAGGAGTTGGGCCGATCAATGCCGCATTCAGAGCCGTTGATAAAATCATTAAAGAAGTCATTAATGTTGAAGAATTTTTGATGCAAGCACTGACGCAAAGTAGTCGAGATACTGGCAAAGTTCATATTCGCATCAGACATAATGAAACAGATTATCATGGTTTTGCCGTTCATGAAGATACAATAGTAGCTTCTGTTACAGCATATTTGGATGCAATTAATAAAATATCAAAATTCAAACGTGTATTTCTTAAACAGCAGTCAGATTTACCTTTAGCTATTTTATAAATTTTGCGAGTTGCGAGTTATATTAGCTCGCAACTTACTAATTTTTACTAAGTGGTGCTAAGAAAAACTGCCAAGCCTTACTTTTTCGTTTTCCTTTTTTGAAATAAACGACCTTAGAAGCAGGATAACGCCCATCAATCACCTTTTTCTTATGCTTTTCAGCTAAATTACGACTACTAAAACCACCTATATAATAATGATATTTGTTCTTCCCTTCTACCTCAACTTTCAAGCCTCCGAAGGTTTGAAAAAGAACATGATCTGCTTCTAATAAGTGATTAGAAGTCATTAAATGAATATAAAATCCTTTAATTTCTTTTGTAACTCCTTTAGCTTTAAGGTAATTTTTAACGTCTTTTTTATTATTTAAACGATCAACTGAAAGTATTTCAGCATGTTTAGAAATGCCTTTTATTTGCTTTTTCTGAGTAACATTGCTCTTTTTCACACGCTGTTTGCGATGTTCAGTTGAATTATATATTACCTTCTTAGAAGGCTTTTTAATGAAACTATTCCCTCCTTTTGACAAATTCGCTGTCTTAAAAAACATTTCACTAATTGTATCGACAAGGTAAAGTTCATCATTACTAGTTATCAATTTAGGTACATTAGGATTATGTAAGTGTTTTACACTTTTATTTTTAAATCTATAATCGTTTCCTTTATTTGGTTTTTGCGCTTCTTTAGGTATCACAACTTCATCTACTAGCTGATTATTTGCTTCTAGAGGTTTATTTTCTACCTTTAAAGGTTGGTTACTTGGTTCTAAACTAGCTTTAATTGATGCTAATTCTGCCATATATTCATTGCGATCACTCTTATTTTCTTCTAATAATTGAATTAAATGCTTTTGAAGGCTTGCAGATTCTTTTATTGTATTTTCTTTTGAAGTGATCTTCTCAATAATACTTAAATACATTGCTTTATCAATGCTATTAGTAGCTGTTTCAGTATTATTATTAGAAACAAGAACAAAACTCTTACTCAAAAATGCTAAATTAAGTAAAACTAATAGTACTATAATTGTATCCTTATTCATGGTAGTAAATTTTAATAGTTAATGATCGTGATGCAATGTTAATAGCATATACATCAATATAATGTTGTTTTTATTTTTGTAGAAATTGACTTTTAATTCACTCTTTCAACTATTTAGAAATAGGTATTTACTGCTAAGTTTTTTGCAAAACAAAGCCACTGATCAATACATTAAGATTGATTATAAAAAGTCAAATAATAAGATAGGATGTGTTGTGTTAAAGCTCTTTTCTTTTGTGTAAAGTATAGAAAACAAAATATTTAATTAATTAATATATTAAAAAGCAAATTTTGTTTTCTATTTTTAAATCTAGTTTTGTACTAAACTAAAAACAAACACCTTGCCAAAACTTAAAAATCAAAAAGCCCCAGCCTACTAAAAGCAGACTGGGCACTTACATCTAAAAAACGCAGCAACATGATTCTTTGCTTATTTGGAGTTGTTCCAATTATTATTTAAGGAATACGATAAACGATAGTATAAATTATTGTTTTCTTAGAATTGTTCATCTAAACCAGTTAGACGTCTTTTTACTTTTAGAAGTTTTCTAATTTCTCCTAACTCTAATAAAAATGGATCAAATTCTTCATGATTATCTGAAATCAGTTTGATATGTGTCCATCTTCCATGTCGATCAAAACAGCGTTGTACTCGTTTGACCCAAACAGAATTATTGGCGACGACGGCATAAACTTCATTATCCTGCAATTCAGTATTATTTTCTAACGGCATACAAATAACCATATCACCGCTCGAAATGGTTGGCATCATACTATTACCATTAATATTAAAAGCTACTAAATCGCCAAAAACACCTGGAATATGAAAGCGTTGATTTTCTTCGAGTAGATCTACGCCAACGGTATTACTCGCGAAAGCTTCAACATTGGTAAAAAGAATATTGGGAGAAAATGGAATATTCAAAACGTTTGCTAGTTTTTTTTCTGGAGCTGGTAATTGTTTTTTATTTGGAAAAGCACTTTCTTTTCCTTGAAACATAAAAGCTTCATTCACTCCAAAATGTTGACATAAAGCTTTTGCTTGATCATAGGTTATTTTACGTTCTCCTTTTAGCCATTTATCTATAATATGACCTTTTGTACCTAGTTTTTTTGCAAAAGCAGATTTACTTTTTTCTCGACTATTTTTGATGATTTCTCCTCGCGTTTTCAATTCCGAAAAAACAAGAATAAATCGCTGATTGAGTTCTGTTCTGTTTGTGCTATACATGGCATATTCTAATTAAAGTTTCTATCCTAAAATCAAATCATAGATCTACTTTATGATATTTGTTTTTTATGCCTTAAATTCTTTGTTTTGAAAAAAATTAAAACATTATCATTTAAGACAATGCTAATTTACAATAATAAGTTTCACCAAACAAGTTAAATTGAATATTTTTATAACTTTTTTGAAAACATTATCATTTTTTCACTTATACTACTTGATTTATAATTATAATGAATTCATTTTTAATAGAAAATTGGGCTGAATTTGGTTAAAGCTAACTCATTTCAATATTAATTCATTTAGAAATTGAATAAAATAAATTGATTAAATTCAGAACTAAAAAGTAGTAATTTTACGCACAACTTTATAAAATTTAATTGTTCCATTCACTTCTTCTCTAAAAGGCGGATGCTCTAAATAATTGGCTGAAATCAAGTCTAAATGTGTTACTCGACCACTTTTACCATTTATTTTCTTAACATGCTTGATCCAAACTTGTCCATTTAGACGAACAGCATAAATTTCTTTGTCTTTTACGTCATTGATATCCTCAATAGGTTTGCAAACCACCATATCACCCTTAGAAATCAAAGGTTCCATACTATGCCCTTCTACATCAAAAGCTACTAAATCTCTATTATCCAAATCTGGTAAAGAGAAAAAACGAGATTTTTCATAATTAAAGCTCCCCAATCCAATACCTTGATTTGCTAATGTTTTGACATTAGTATAAAGTATTTGATGATTATTCTTCTCGATTGTAACTCCTGTAGATTCTGGTCGAACAAAATCATCGAAAGGTGTACCAATACCATCAATCATATAAGAAGGATTAATCCCATATAATTGACATACTTTACGAGCATGTTTATAAGCAATATATCTTTTCCCATTCAAAAACTGGCTAATGATATGACCATATTGTTTTGAACCTAATAGTTTTTCAGCAAAGGCTGACTTACTTTTATCAGGGTGATTATTTACTATTTCCCCTCTTTGTTCCAATAGTTCATATACCCTTTGAAACCTTTTGTTTAGTTCTTTTCTATCTTTTTCAACCATGTTTCTACATTTTAAAATTCCTTTACTTTGAATTCAGTTGCAAATTAAAACAAAATCATTTAAAAAACAAATAGTTTTTCAACATTTTGTAGAAACATTTTAGGTTTTCAAATTTTTTGTTGGTTTCATACAAAAAATAAGGATCAAATGCCTTTAAAAGCACTTGATCCTTACCACATAATTGATTAAATCATTTTTTCGTCTATCCTTCTCAATTATTCTGCTGATACTGCCGCTCTTGAACTAATCGTATGTCCAAAGAAAACAGCATTCATAAGAATCTTATTCGTTCCATACCAAAAAGCACGAAAATTCGTATTATCTCCCAAACAAATAACTTTTCCATTCCCAACTCTACTTACAATAACGCTTGCTGAATTTCTAGCTCGCTTTAGATTATTATCAGAAATATATCCATTGACAATCGTTTTCGGAGTATAAATTAAAGGTGTTGCATATAAATTACTTGTTGGTCTCATAAAGGTTGTACCTCGATGAAAAACAGGTAAAGTCGTTTTATGATACCCGTAAAATAATGGATTGGTAAGATCCGCCTCAGCTTCAAAAATAGCTCCTCCGATGACTTCTGCCCCACGATCAGCCGATAATTTATTGTATGGTCGTCTTTTAGAACCTTGTTTTCTTCCTTTTATATAAGATATTTTTGCTAATTTATTTCGACTAGCCCAACTAATCGCACCTCGATAAGCAATTAAAGTATTCCCCTTTTTTAACCAATTTTTCAACCCTAACGCAATATTATTATCGTATCTTCCATTAACTAAAATAATTGTATTATAACGATCTAGTGAAATTCTCCCAAATGCCTTTGTTGATACCTTAGTAATTGGCATTTGATAACGCTGGTCAAATAAATGCCAAACTTCGCCCGCATCGTAGCTTGTCACACCATCTCCAACGACGACCAATGTTTTCGGATGCCTCAAAATACTCCAACTCGGACTACCTAAAGTAATGCCTTTTTTAGATAAACCCGTTTCCGTCGATATGATTTCAATCTTACTATTGATTGCTACTTTTTGCATCAATTGATACAAATCTTTACTATTCAAATTTTGATCCTCAACAGGTACCATAATCGTTCCTGCTGTAAATTTTTCCCCATTTAAGGTAAAAGGCGCATTCGCCACTTTCGCCCTCAAACCAGCTTTCAAAATAGCATTCATCGCTCTAGGCGTGTAATATTCGTCCCAACGAAATAGATAAGCGTAATTACTTTCAACTCCTTTTACCGTTCCAGTCGGAAATGCTGCTTTTGTCACTTCATCACCCAGATTCGGCACGCTTCCAGTGATTTCGCTATAAGGCATATTAAACGCCAAAGCTAAATTAAAACCCGAAACATCATAAAATAGACTATCCGTAAAAGTAGTTCTTTCCTCGAAAATTGCTTTAATCAGTCGGTATTGAGATTGTGCTAATGGCACAACATATGAGTTTTCTTTTTTGAAATTTTGCCCTTTTGCAGAAATATTTGTTTTAGGCTGATAGATCTTAATTTCATGTCGCAAAAGCAATTCTACCAAATGAGCCGTTCTCGTTTTATCATATTCATCACCAAAAACATAAGCTTTCAATTTATCTGATTTTGCTTCTTTAACGCCCGATTGATAAAATTCTCTTTGCCAATTCAACAAGTCTTTTCTTAATGTATAACCAGCTTCCAAAGTAGAAAGAGAAGTTGTAAATTGATTTCTCACCGTAAAAGGAAAAGTCAAAATGCCATTAATACTTTCTTGATAATGTCCTCTCGAACTTGCTTGCTCAAACAAAATACCAATCGCTCCATTTACATCAGGATAAGTCGATCCTTTTCCATAATAAAAATCGTCATAGTTCTCTTTGGTATAATATAATGAACCAATTTCATCTAAGAATTTCGCGTGAAATTTACCGATTTCTCCTGTTAGTTCTTGATTTTTGAATGGTGTTAAAGGATGTGTACGCGAAGGAACGCCAGGCTGAAAAAAGAAGGTTTTATTCGTTCCCATCTCATGATGATCCGTCAAAATGTTGGGTTTCCATTGATGAAAATTATTAATTCTACCTCTGCTTTCTGGATGTTGCGTCAATAACCAATCACGATTTAAATCAAACCAGTAATGATTTGTTCTACCTTTTGGCCAAGCCTCGCTATATTCTCGCTCATTCGGATCAGCAACTAACGTATTACTTTTGTGCGTATTAACCCAGCTCGAAAAGCGGTTCATTCCATCAGGATTAAAACTCGGATCAAGCAAGACAACGGCATCTTCTAATCTTTTTTCAATCTCTTTTCCTTGCCCTGCTGCCAAATAATAAGCATATAATAAAGCGGCATTCGAGCCACTCGCTTCATTTCCATGAATGCTATAGCCTTGATACAAAACAATAGGCATTTTATCCACATTCAAATCTCCCGAAGCATCAGGATCAGTCAATTGAACGTGTTTTTTTCTAATTTCATCAATCTTTTTATGATTGTTCGGAGACGTGATTGTTAATAAAACTAATGGTCGATTTTCGTAAGTTCTTGCAAAAGTTTGGATTGTTACTCGGTCAGAAGCTTTCGCAATAGCGTGCATATAATAGACCAATTGATCATGTCCGACGTGCCATTCTCCCACCTCATATCCCAAAAACTCTTTGGGTGTTGGGATATTTTTATCATAAGAAATATCTTGTGGCAAGTAATAATCTAAAGAAACTTGTGCTTGTAGGAAAAACAAAGGCATCAAGAGAAATAGCAATGCAGTTATGTATTTTTTCATAAAAGAGATTTATCAATACCTTATTATTACATAAGGTATTAGCTTAGAAAATTTAGTTAGGAAGATAGTAAAATTACAAATTTCTCTGAGGAAGGTTAAGGTAAAAATTCAAATAGTTATATCTAATTTAACGTGAACTAAGGATTAAATTAAATATAAACGGTTGATTACAAAAGTTTTATGATATTAGAGTTGCGAAACGA
>CAKZLL010000035.1 GCA_937125475.1 uncultured Saprospiraceae bacterium
GACATCACTTTAACGGATGAACTGAAAGCCGAAGGTATGGCTCGTGAACTCGTGAACAGAATACAAAATTTACGTAAATCTAAAGATTTCAACGTAACAGATCGTATCAAAGTACGTGTAGAACATCATGAAATGCTCGTTCCTGCTGCAGAACTTTTCAGCGATTATATAAAAGCTGAAGTATTGGCTGATTCTTTGGAATTGGTTGGTGGTTTAGTGGGAGATGCTGTAGATATGGATGGAACGGATGTGGTTTTTGCTGTGAGTAAGAGCTAGGTTTTGAGATACTGACATTTCGAGACATTTATAAGAGCTGCTTGGTTTCCAAGCAGCTCTTATTTTTTATACTATTCTCTATAAAATTAGTGTGTCACTACTAATTTTCTGTTCAGAACGCCTGTTTCTGTTCTAATGGTAACAATATATATTCCTGCTGATAAATTAGAAGTTTCGATACGATAGTTATTTTCACCTTGATCAAAACGCTTTTGCGGCTCTGATAAAACTACTCTTCCCTGAACATCAACGATATTAATATCCGCATCAAATCCTTTATTCGCATGCATCACCAAATTAACGGCTCTACCTTTATTAGCCAAGTTTGGATTGATTGATAAATCATTAATTTCTTCGACATTTTTAGTCGCTACTGCTGTATTACTCGTCATGAAAGTTTTTGGAGTAGAAGGACTTGCACATAAATAACCTTCATTAAAAGGAATAACTCTCCAAAAATGATTTCTATTTTTGGTTAAAACAGTAGAAGTGTAAGTTGTTCCTGTCACTACTACCATATCTTTCATGAATGATTCTCCGAAAGTAGACAACCAAGAAATTTCAATAGCGTAATGTGTTGCATTTGGCACTGGATCCCAACTTAAAACTACATTATCATAATACCAATTATCCGCCGTAGCATTTGTTACAGGATCAGTGATTGCAGTAGTATTTGGAGTATAACTAATCAAACTAGGACGTAAAGTAGCCAAGTTATGATCCATCATATTAATTTGAGCTGTTGAGAATTTTCTATTCGTACAACTAAAACCATAAGACATGATATTACCTCCATCGGCAACTCCTGTCGTACTGTCTTGATCCATTTGGATACAGCTACTAAATTGTGGGTCAGGATGATCATTACTGCCACAACGAAAACCACCAAACATATAATCTGGACTTGTGTCACAGAATCTATCTCCAGTAGTAGAACAATTAGAACCATCATATTTTTCTGCTCCACTATATGCTTTAGTTCCACAATCATAATTGCTATTAGGAACACTAGGGTCATTGAATTGTTCCCATTGATAAAAAGTATGTGGCATAGAAAGGTTATGTGCTAATTCATGAGCAAAAGTTTGATCTTTTCCTCCTTCTCCTTTTTTAATTAAAAGCATACTACTAGAAGCATTAGGTACACCGCCATTCATATGAAAAACAGAACCTACAGCTACTCCAAGAACGGAATTTTCATTTCTAATTTTTTGTACTTGATATACATTAAGAGCTGATTGATCATTTTTCAACTGTGGCATCAAAGTATATTGAGAAGGATTTGAAGTAGCAGTTCCTCCTGTTCCATTCGTCCAAGCATCATTATTAATACCCATATCAATATCTCCTTTCAAATACACTTGAATATCTGCATGAGACATATCTGCATTTAAAATACAAAGATCATCTAAAGCTTTAGACAAAGGGTATCTTCCTGTCTTATCTGATTTTGCTACTAGATGGTACTTAATTGGTAAATACTTTAATGCTCTAGTCTTTGTAGCATAGTGCGCTTTTCCTCCTCTATGATAATAATATTCTGCAAAAGCATCTAATTGATTTGCTTGATTATCGTCAAAAACTGATCCGCACCAATTCTGACCAACACGACTATTGCTCTGTGCATTAGCGATATTGGAAAAAAAAGAGATCATCAAAAAAGCCACTGCGATTGGTATAATTCTTCTCATCTAAAATTTATTTATTTAAGTTCCCGACAAATTTATGAAATTTTTAATCTTGGAGGTTGTCTCTTATACGTCAATTGAAAGCATGTTATATTTTATAATATTACTTATAAATCGTTTTTGGATGGGCAAAAATTTAATTTTTCAACTTAAAAAGTCTTGATAATTACTAAAAATTGTCTTTTGGGGTAGAAAAAAGAATTTTTCTTTCTTTTTTCTACTCAAAGAAAGAGATTCTTTTTAGTATAATTTATTTATTATTTCAATACCATTGCAAAAAATAATAAATTTGCAGCCAAATGGATTTCAATTGTTTTTATACCCAATAATAAATCAATCGTGTGTAAAACAAATTTAATCCTAGTTGAATAGTTTTTTTATAAAAAACTAATACATAAATTTTATATTCAAAATACAAATATGAGTAAAGTAACCGTTGTTGGTGCAGGTAATGTTGGAGCTACTTGTGCAAACGTTTTAGCACACAAAGATGTTGTTAAAGAGATCGTATTATTAGATATTAAGGGTGATTTCGCTCGTGGAAAAGCTTTGGATTCTTGGCAACAAGCACCAATTGACTATTATAGTACCTCTATCAAAGGAACTGCGGATTATGCTGATACAGCAAATTCTGACATTGTAGTGATTACTGCTGGTATTCCTCGCCGTCCAGGTATGAGTCGCGATGATTTAATTTCTAGCAATGCTAAGATTGTTACTTCTGTAACTAAATCAATTTTAGAGCATTCTCCAAATCCAATCATTATCATTGTTTCTAATCCTTTAGATGTAATGACTTATGCTGCTGACAAAGCTTCAGGTTTGGATAGTTCTCGTGTATTTGGGATGGCTGGTATTTTAGATACAGCTCGTTACCGCGCATTTTTGGCATCTGCCTTAAATATTTCTCCTAAAGATTTCCAAGCTGTTTTGATGGGTGGTCATGGAGATACTATGGTACCTCTTCCTCGTTATACGACTGTTGCAGGTATTCCTGTTACAGAATTAATTGACGAAGAAACACTTGATGCTATCGTTGAAAGAACGAAAAAAGGTGGTGGAGAATTAGTTAAACTAATGGGTACTTCTGCTTGGTATGCGCCAGGTGCAGCAGCAGCTCAGATGGTTGCGACGATTGTAAGAGATGAAAATCGTGTTTTCCCTTGTTGTGCTTTATTATCTGGTCAATATGGCTTGAAGGATTTATTCTTGGGTGTTCCTGTAAAATTAGGCAAGAACGGAATTGAGCAAATCATCGAATTACAATTGAATGAAGATGAAATGGCATTATTAAACAAATCTGCTGATCACGTTACTAAGGTAATGGGCGTATTTAATGATATGAATGTCCTTTAGTAATTGAAAATTGATAATGGATAGTTAATAATAGCCGCTATACAAGTCTATTATTAATTATCCATTATTATATTAATAGTATCTCTTACCTATCCTCAACTCATCAATGTGAAACACTTCAACTCAAAACTCCAACTACTTACTGATCAAATGCATCAGAAGAAAAAACATACACAACATTTGAGGGCTATTCAAGTTTCTTTGGACAGAGATTCTCTACATTTAGCTGAACTTAAAGTCAAATTAACTAAGGAAAAATATGATTTTGAAAAATTTGAAGGAGAAAGTCTTACAGGATGGTTTTATAAAATATTAGGGCAACGAGAGGAACGAATGGAAAAAGAACATGGAGAATATTTGAAAGCAAAATTACTCTATGATCAATATAATAGCTTAGTTCAGCACTTAACAGAGAAAAAGACGGAGTTAGTAGCGAAACTATCAAAATTGGAAAACATTGAAAACACTTACCAACAAGTGCTGAATGAGAAAGAACAATTTCTGATTATCAATAACACTTCTTATACCAAGATACTAACGCGTTTAGTGGAAAAAGAAGCACATCTATCCCGACGTATTCAAGATAAAAAAGACGCACTTCGGAGAGCAACACCTGTTATTGCTCAACTAAAAAAAATCCAACATGAGTTAAAAGTAGCAGTAAAATGGGCTAAAAGAGATGTCCGAGGCAGAAAGAATTCTGAACGACCTAAATATCGTGCAATTGACAGAGCAATATTTCAATTACGGAAATTAAATCAGCTAATGACTGATCTGAATATTGAGCTAAAAAGTGAGAACTTATCTATCAATGGAAAAATCAAAATGCCTTACTTTGACCGAATGACTGACTATTTTAGTGGTGCTTTAGGTTATGATTCTCAAGTATTAAAACTAATTGAAGGCGTTCAAGCCGCACATGTCGCTGTACTAATAGAGGTCAGATCTGTTATAGATAATCTACAAAAAGGGCTTCATTCCCTTAAACAAGAACTTAACGAAACGAGCATAAAACGAACTAAAATCATCGAATTAGCTGAATAAAGGACAAGCGATTGAATTTAAAACATCCATTCATCAAAATATTTCAGGAAAATCTTTACTAGATTTTTAGCATCATCAATACCTCGATGTGGTGTGCCTGTGAATTCAAAACCCTCTCTTCTCAAGGCTTTACTCAAGCCGATTTGCCTGTGAATTCTTCTAATTTCGTGATATTGGCTTTTTAAATTAATATGAGAATCCAACCACTCCTCCTCCATTTCATGTAAGTAACAATTCGAAATAAAAGCTTTTTTATCAAAACTTCCCCATGAACAGAGCAAATAATCCTCTTCTTCTATGTCAATCCAATCTTGAAAAGCCTCTACAACGATAGGGAAACGATCTGCTCGATTAATATCAACTTGACTGATATTCGTTAACTCTTTACAAAAAGAAGATAACATCGGATGCACAATTGGTCGAACAAAACTAGAAAAAATACTTTCTGGCTCACCATAACCATTTATTTTCACTGCGCCTATTTCTATAATTTCTTGCTTTTTGTTATGGTTTCCCTGCCAACAAGTTGCCTCTAAATCGTATATAATATAATTCACTCTCTTGTCTTTTCGCTCTTTTAAATCTGTTTTATAAAACACT
>CAKZLL010000036.1 GCA_937125475.1 uncultured Saprospiraceae bacterium
GTTTATGATTTTTATTTTGGAAAAACTACTTTGTTAGATATTTTCAAACCAGAAGCGCAAAATTGGTTTTGGGATATTTATAAAAAACACACTGAAACAGGTGTTGGAGGCTGGTGGGGCGATTTGGGCGAACCCGAAGTTCATCCTGATGATTTGATACATATTAATGGTAAGGCAAAAGACGTGCATAATTTGTACGGGCATGAATGGTCGAAAACGGTTTTTGAAGGATTTGAAAAAGACTTTCCAACGACCCGACCCGTTATTTTGATGCGTTCTGGTTTTGTTGGGTCTCAACGATATGGTTTGTTGCCTTGGTCGGGTGATGTGAATAGGAGTTGGGGCGGTTTGAAATCGCAAGTTGAGATTTTATTGACAATGAGTTTGCAAGGTTTGAGTTATATGCATTCAGATTTAGGCGGTTTTGCAGGCAGTTATAAAGATGCGGAATTATATACGCGTTGGTTGCAATATGGTGTTTTTCAACCGATTTATCGGACGCATGGACAAGAAAGTGTGCCTGCTGAACCAATATTTTGGGACAAAAAAACAAAAAATATCGTCAGAAAACACATCAAATTGCGCTATCAATTAATGCCCTATTTATACACAGCGAGTTTTATGAATTATAGGTTTGGAACACCGATGATGGCACCCGTTTTTTTTATTGATGATGATCCAAATTTATTTGATAATACAAGCGAATATTTGTGGTGCAATGATTTTTTGATTGCTCCTGTGGTCGAAAAAGGCGCAAAAACACAAACTGTTTATTTTCCAAAAGGTTATCAATGGGTCGATTATTGGACAGAAAAAGTCTATGAAGGCGGATCGACTGCAACAATTCCAGTAACAATTGATCATATTCCTGTTTTTGTGAAAGCAGGTTCGTTTATTCCGATGGTTGAGGCTGTTCAGAGTATGAAAGATTATTCGACTAAAACATTAGCCATACATTATTATCATAATAAATCAGTGAGTGGAAATATTGGTTTTTTCTATGATGATGATGGCTATTCTAAATCGGCTTACGACAAAGGGCAATACGAAACGATTGAATTTGAATCGAAATATACAAAAGCCGCAGGTTTAACCATTGATTTAAAACCAAGCACTAATCAATATGAAGGGCAATTAGCAGAACGAACAATTAATTTGATTATTCATGGGATGGATAAAAATCCTAATTCGGTGCTAGTGAATGGGACAAAACAGAAATTTGATTGGAAAAATGAGAATAAACAAGTGCGTATTTCTTTTGTGTTAAAGAAAGAGCAAGTGAAAATTAAAATTTTGTAGTGTTTTACTGAAAAAATGCTATTCTATAATCATCAATCAAATAATTGTATAAAATTTGCGAAACAAATTATTATTCATGTCTTGAATAAAGGAATAAAGTGTAATTTTGCGAAAAATAATTACTCTTGTAAGTATGAATATTATTCAATCGACTCTCTATTTGGTGCAGAAAGAATTTGTCCTCGAATTTCGTCAAAAATACGCGATCAGTGGCATTCTATTATATGTCCTTTCTACGGTTTTTATCGTTTATTTATCCATTGTAAATGTAAGGCTTCCTGTTTGGAGTGCGCTTTATTGGATAATTATTTTATTTGCTTCTATCAACGCTGTGGTCAAAAGTTTCGTACAGGAAAATAGCGATCGGGCTTTATATTATTATACCTTAGCTCATCCGAACGCGATTTTGTTTTCAAAAATCATTTATAACTTTTTGTTATTGTTGGTCTTGACCTTCTTAACCTTTGGAGCGTTTAGTTTAGTAGCAGGACAACCTGTTAAGGAAATACAATTATTTTTTATAACTATTTCATTAGGAAGTTTAGGATTTGCGATTGCATTAACGTTTATATCGGCGATTGCTGGTAAAGCGAATAATGGCGCGACCTTGATGGCAATTTTGGGATTTCCTGTCATTATTCCGATTTTAATTACATTGGTCAAATTGACAGCAACAGCCCTCCGATTGATTCAAGATACGAGTAATTGGAAAGATATTACAACATTATTAGCCATTGATGGCATTATGATCGCATTAGCGGTGATTTTGTTTCCTTATTTATGGCGCGATTAATAAAATTATAATTTTTAATTAAAAATAGCATGAAGCATTGGTGGAAGATTTTGAGCGTAATGATTTTATTATATGTAATGACAATTGGTTTGATGGCTCCGCTATCGCCTGGGATTACGAGCGTTACGCCAATCACAGCAAAAACAGGCGGACAAATTTCCGTAGATGTCACAGGATATAATTCTAATTACACCAAATCGAAAGAGATTATTCGAGCATGGTTGTATTTGGACACATTGCATGCCGTGTGTTCAGACGCGATTAAAGTAATAGATGATACGCATTTAGAAATCGCTTTTACTATTCCAAATGACTTACCTGTAAAAGGCGAACGCGCATCAGCTAACCTCTTAATTAATACGGATAAGGATGGGACATCGCTTAATCCAGCCGCTATTAGTATATCAAGAAACAGTGTCAATAATTCGGAAATAAAAGCCGATTGGATCAGTTGTTCTATAGATAATCTCTTTGTGAATGAGCAATATGATTATCCGTTTCGCAATATTTTGGGAGAAACTATCCGCAATCTATATTTCCATGTACCAATGTGGTTTGGAATGATTTTTATCTTGTTGGCTTCTGTGATTTATAGTGTGAAATACTTAGCTAAATCTAATCCGATTAATGATATTAAAGCGCAATCTTATGCTGCGATAGGTTTGATTTATGGGGTTATGGGCTTAGTTACTGGCGGAATTTGGGCAGAATATACTTGGGGGAGCTTTTGGAGTAATGATGTGAAACAGTTGACTTCGGTCGCTTCGTTGCTCATTTATTTAGCCTATTTTGTATTGAGGTCGTCTTTTGAAGACACGGATAAAAAAGCTCGAATCAGTGCGGTTTATAATGTCTTTGCATTTGCGGCTTTAGTGCCGTTATTGTTTGTGATTCCGAGATTGTTTGCGAGTTTGCATCCTGGAAATGGTGGAAACCCAGGATTTGGAGGCGAAGATTTAGACAATACGATGCGAACTGTTTTTTATCCTGCGGTAATTGGTTGGACGCTTTTAGGATTTTGGATGGGGCAATTATTATATCGTTATGGCAATATTCGTCGAAAAATGTATGATGATTTTTAATTTTTTTTAAAAAAGTGTTTTGTATAATTTTTAAAGCAATTAAAACCGTTTTTTGTTAAAATTGACAAAACACCAAATAAATAACTGATTTTTTTAATATAAAAGCAATAAATTAGGTAAAATAAAAGGATTGCCAAATGTTTTAAGCTTTAATTTTTTTTAGAATTTAAAAGAGTTTTTTGAAAAACTATCCATTTTTTGATTTTAGAATAAAAAAATGCTTTTTTGATTTTTTTAAGTCTAAAATTTTGTAAAAAGATAAAAAATATTCATTTATTTGTTGAACGATTTTTTACTGATCTCGTTCAATGCATATTATAATTAGATATGAGAAAGATTGTCAGTACGATTTTTGTATTATTATTAACAGTAACTTCATTGTTGGCTCAGCCTGAGCAAGGAGGGGATTTTTTAAGAAGCATTGGTAAAATCTACGTCGTTGTTGGTGTTTTAGTAACAATTTTCTTAGGAATAGTACTTTTTTTAGCTTGGCTAGAGCGGAGAGTTTCTGAGTTAGAAATACATTTTAAAGAAGAATAGTCTCTTTAATAATAAATGGTTGGGGTAACCCTATTTATTTTTAAAAGGGATGAAAAGAGCTTTTAATTATGTCAGGTAAAAATTATAGTTTTTTTAAAAATGTTGAAAATTCTTTCGACAAAGCAGCCCAGCACACCAACCTTCCGAAAGGATTATTAGAGCAAATTAAAGCTTGTAACGCGGTGTATCAAATGCGTTTTCCCGTGAAAATCGGTAATGAATACCATGTTATTGAGGCTTATCGAGTGCAGCATAGTCATCACAGAATGCCAACAAAAGGTGGTATTCGTTATGATATGGGAGTTAATCAGGATGAAGTCATGGCGTTAGCTGCTTTAATGACTTTTAAATGTGCCATTGTTGATGTTCCTTTTGGAGGAGCAAAAGGCGGTGTAAAAATTAATCCAAAAACTTATACGCCAAGACAACTACAAAAAGTCACGCGTCGCTATACAACGGAATTGATTCGCAAAAACTTTATTGGGCCTGGTATTGACGTACCTGCTCCAGATTATGGTACGGGTAGTCGTGAGATGGCTTGGATTGCTGATACTTACGCCACTTTTAATCATGGTGAAATCAATGCTGCCGCTTGTGTAACTGGAAAACCAGAGAAACAAAACGGGATTAAAGGACGTACAGAAGCAACAGGACGTGGTGTTTATTATGGTCTAAGAGAAGCTTGTAACTTCGAGAAAGATATGAAAGCTATTGGCTTGACCAAAGGAATCGCAGGCAAAACGCTAGTTGTTCAAGGGTTGGGTAATGTTGGTTATCATACTGCAAGAATAGCGACTCATGAAGGTGACGCTAAATTGATTGGTGTAGCAGAATATGAAGGTTCTATCCACAAAGAAAGTGGTATTGATATAGATGAACTAATGAAATTCCGTAAGGAAACAGGTTCAATTATGGGCTTTCCTGGGTCAGTTGCTTTGCCAACACGTGAAGCTGCTCTTGAATTAGAATGCGATATTTTAGTGCCAGCAGCATTAGAAAATCAAATTAATGCAGGAAATGCAGATCGTATTAAAGCTAAAATTATTGGAGAAGCAGCAAATGGACCTGTCACGCCAGAAGCGGAAGAAGTGCTTTTGAAGAAAGGTATTATTATCATTCCAGATATGTATTTGAATGCTGGTGGTGTAACGGTTTCTTATTTTGAGTGGTTGAAAAACTTATCTCATATGCGTTTTGGTCGTATGGAAAAACGTTTTAATCAAACAGCTTTTGATACATTGAGCGAAATCATTCAGAAAACAACTGGTCAAGGATTGACACAGCGTGAACGTAATATTTTGCGTGGTGCGGATGAAATTGATTTGGTGCGTTCTGGTTTGGAAGAAACGATGGTCACAGCTTATGAACATACCAGATCTATTCTAAAACGTAAGCGTAAAGTTCATGATTTGAGAACCGCAGCGTTTATCAATGCAATTGAAAAGATTAGTGGAGATTATATTAGCTTAGGAATTTTCCCTTAATGGATTTTTTTAATGCAAAATATAATGTAGGGCAAAGGAGCGAAGGCGTGCCTTTGCCCTACATTATTATAATTGGTTCATTGATAGTTTTTTCCAGAATGAATATTTTTTAAATCCAGCGGTGGCTTGCCCGTTGTTTTTCAAAGAGTTAGATCAATGAAGCAAGCCCATATTAGAATAAATGGCAAAAATTGTCAATCAACCTTATAATTTATATTCCTTTGAAATAAATGTTTTCATTTTCTTTACTTCCATTTTTCCTGAGCGATTAGAAATCGTAAATTCCACATCATATGGTACGCAACTCGGCTCAAGTAAAAACTCAATTAGGCCAGTTACTTCAAAATCATCTTTTTCACTTACCTTAATTTTTTGTTTATAGGTTGTTGTTTTTCGTACACATCTTACTGGTTTATTTAGAATAGGATCAATTTCTGGAATAGAAGTTGGAAATTCTAATAGCATACTATTTGTAGTAAAATAGTTGTTTTCTGGAATAGAAAGCATAAATGCGAGATAAAATGAATCAGTTGAATAAGGAGATATAATATAACTACCTTTATCTAATTTAACCGTAGCAGATAAATTATAATCATCCTCATCTATTTGATCAATTTGAAGTTGAATATCAAAAGACGGATCAATCGTTGTGATTGAGAGGGTTTTAGAATCAATAATCGTTAAATTTTCATTGTTGTTGTTCGATAATTGATAGGCTGTTAGGCTTCCGAGACTGACTAATAAAAAAACGAATACTAAAATTTTATTCATTGGCTTTTTTTAATACTTGGATCAATTAATAGCCTAAATTTAATGAATTTTATTTGTAATTATTATCTAAAATATGCCTTTAACAAAACCTTTAATGTGCCTTAAAATAGAGAATGTTTTTTAACATTTTTGTTTTTTGGGATTATAAAAAAATGTAGGGTGTAGGTCAAAGGGATACCTTTGACCTACAATTTAATGATTAATACTAATTTTTTTATTTAAAATGCCTTTATTCGTTTTAATCATTATTGTATAAATACCTGTTGGTAAATCATTGACATTCAACGTTATTTGTTCTTTTTGAATGCTTTTTGATAAAACTACTTGACCCGTAATATTCATCATAATTATATCTTCAATAATTGTTTTCTCTGCTTCAATAGTAATTTGTTCATTCGCAGGATTAGGGAATAAATTAATTTCACGTTCTAATGCTTGATTATTAGTATTGGTACTTGTGATAACTAATGTATTACTTTGTCCATCGATCAAAATTGGACTAGCTTGATTATCAATCATTTCTATATTATCAATTGAAAATACAAACTGTAAGTTTCCTCCTCTTAGCATAATATCATCTTGAATAGTGAAATTTAACATTCCAATTTGTCCAAAACCAGTGATATTATTACCATCGTGTCGAGTGATTGCTAGGTCTGTTTTACTATTGTTATAAAAATCTTTTTGAACAGATAATAAATCCGTTCCTTGGATTCCTAACCACGAATTATCAAAAGTGATATAAACAGAATTAGGCACAATCAAAGTCGTATCATAATTAAGGCTAAAAGCAAGACCATAAGCATCAGTGGCAGGAAAAGCTGAATTTCCTAATATAATCGGTAGAGCGGCATTATGTGTTGTTGGCGTATTACTAATATCTACATACAAAGGAATAACACCACTTGCTCCTTTTAAGGAATAAAAATAACTACTGCCCCAATTCATATTAATTGGATTGGTATCTGCCGCATTAATTATCCCATCACCATTACAATCTACGTGTTTGTAATCAACGACTGTACCTGTACTTTGAAGCCAATCTGGCGTAAGATAACCATCCCAAACACTAGAAGCATTATTTCTAGCCTGTCCCATACTGCCATAAGCTAGACCTATATTCAACAAATCAAAATGATTAACTTTTGTATCAACATTCGCATCTCCTGGCCAAACACCAGCTTCTACTGCTAGATGCAATTCGGTTGTATCACAAATAAGACTATCACAAACCGAGATCAAAATCGTATCTAGGGCAATGCTATCGCCCTTTATATTTACACAACCTGTTGTATAATCATAAGAATTAATAATCCCATTATCCAAACTACCAATCAAATTGAAGTTAAGAATAGTACCAGTTATATTAGGAATCGTTAAACAAACATCTCTTGAAGCACCTGCTGCAATAGCATCACTTAAAGTATGGTAAGTGATTGGAGGAGGAGGAGCTGTTCCTGTTACAACAACTTCAAAAATATAAGTACTTTTTCCTTGAATAGGACAATTATCATCTTCTAAATTAAGTGAGAAATAATAAGTTCCTGCGGTAGTCGGCTGCCAATTTAGCATAAAACTAGTTGCGCTTGAATTACTCGTTGTAGCAGTAGTAGGAAGATTATTCCAAACAGGGGATATTGTTTGAGTACCAGCCGAAACATCAGCGTCTGAAGCATCAATTGTTAAACTGAAAGGTGTATTAATACTTGTTGAAAAACTGAAATTTCCTCCAGTCATATTAATACCATTAATAGCTGTTAATTGAGGTATGTCATTCGTACAATTGTTTATATAGACCTGAACATCCCTCATCGTTTCGCCTATTTTAATTCCATTTCGGTATTCTTCTACTTTGACAGCAATATAGGAGGTCTGAATGACATTTGGTAAAATCATGACACTTCCAGAGGATGCATCAATGCTTGAAGATCCATTAATTGGAGCTTGTGCTGAGAAGCCAGCAGCATAAGTTAAGCTAGTTCCAGAAGCAGAAAGGACATTAGTAAAACTATAAACTAAAGAATCTCCATCAGGATCAATCGCATTAAAATTCATGTAAGTTGTATTTCCAACACATCCATAAATGATTGGATAATTTTCTACAAAGCTAGGAGAAGAATTACAACTAGTTAAATTGGTATTAAGTTGAGCTTCAAGATAAGCCGAAGCACTTGGGTTTGTTATATTTGTCGCAGCATTATTACGGCAACAAATACTATAAGAAAGTGTCCAGTCAGTTGCTGCTGGAATACTTATAATATTGCTGTACACGTATTGATGAACGCCGTAGTTTCCTCCTCCTCCGCTACAAGAAGTTGAAGCACTAGGACAACTATTCGTAACGTTTAGGGGATAACCTGTCTCCAAATTCAATGAAGCAGATTGAGTACCCATAGTAGGAGATACTAGATTAATCGTTGCTGCCGTACCAGATGTGATTCCATTACAGTCATAAAACAATGTTAATGAAACTTTATATTGATTATTACCAAGGCAAACGGCAGTAATATCACCACCCATATAATGAGTAGCGTAAGTTTTGGACGAAAAACTCAGCAAGAATATTATACATAATCCTGCTATGAACTTGGATGGAGTAAAAAGATGCTTCATATCTGTTTTTTTTCTTTTTTTAATGATTGCGTTTAGCTGATTTTTTTAATTATAGAAATGAGAAAATGAGTTTTGATATTTTGTGAAGTAATATTAAAAGTTTTCATGTTACAATAATAAATGTTGTTTGTTGGGGTTGAAACTACTTTTTTTTATAAAAATAGATTATTTTTAACTTAAATTTGTTTTGAATTATTTGATTATTAAAGAGTTATGTAAAATTAAAATAGAAAATGAAGGATAGTCATTTAGTTAAAGTTTTAAAAAAACTCGAAAAAAAGGAAATTAGAAGACTTCAAGAATGGGTGCATTCTCCTTTTTTTAATAAAAATATCAAGGTACAACAGCTTTGTAAATGGCTATTGGCTTTTTTTCCAGCCTTTGATCAAAAAAATTGTACTCGCGAAAAAGCTTATGAATATATTTATGCTAAACAACCTTATAACGCGGCACAACTCAATAATCTGACCTCAGATTTATTACAATTATTATTTAAATTTCTAGCTTATCAAAATTATCAAAAGAATAACGCGTTTGAAAAAATTTGCTTAATGGATGAATTATTAGCTAAGGATTTACCGAATTCTATGGTGAAGATTGGAAAGCATTTTACTAAAATAAAACAACATTCGACCTTAGAGCATTCGTCTTCTTTTTTTGATAATTACTTGTATTATAAGCAGATGGATGAATATACCTTAACTCAACCGACAAGAAATTATAACGACAACCTACAACTCAAAAACAATCAACTAGATTTATTCTATTTGGCAACTAAGCTCAAAATTGCTTGTGATATGGCAAGTCGAAATGTGGTCGTACAAGGAAATTATGAAGCTCATTTTTTAGAAGAGATTTTAGCCCGAATTGATAATAATTTAGCTTTATATCAAAATTATCCAGCGATTACGGTTTATTATAATGTATTAAAAACAATAAAAGAGGAAGAGAACTCGGTTTATTATTTTCAATTAAAAAAAATATTAGCAGAAAATTTAGTGATTTTTCCTAAGGATGAATTGCGGATTTTATACGATTATGCTCGGAACTATTGTATTCGGAAAATCAATAAAGGAAATGCGGAATATTATCAAGAAATTTTGAATTTGTATCAATTCCTATTAGATAAAAAAATCATTTTCAAAAATGGTTTTCTTACGCAATGGGATTACAAAAATATCGTGACGGTAGGAGTGAGGCTCAAAGAATTTGAATGGACGGAACAATTTATTCATCAATATAAAAATCAATTACCACCTCACGAACAAGATAATGCTTTTATTTATAATTTGTCATCTTATCATTATGAATGTAAAAATTATAAAAAATCATTGTTGTTATTGAATGAAGTTAAATTTACGGATGCTTCCTATTATATTGGTGCAAAAATTATTCAACTGAAAAGTTATTATGAACTGGAAGAGAGCGACGCTTTTTATGCATTAATAGAAGCGTTTAGAATTTACTTGGTGAGAAATAGACAATTATCAGATTATCGGAAAAGGGCTAATTTGAATTTTCTAAAATTTGTTCAAAAAATTTATCAATGAGAAGAAGAAGGTTATATTTT
>CAKZLL010000037.1 GCA_937125475.1 uncultured Saprospiraceae bacterium
AGCTTATGAAGAAAACAACTTGTAAAGGTTTAGAGCTTAGTGTAAGAATAGTTCGTAAGAAATATCTACTCAAACAACCCTCTAATAAAGTAGATATTGATGAAAAACGTATACTGAAGCATCCTACTTTGCCTCAATTTTCTTATACTATTTTACCTTAACGGTGCTAGTTATTTATTTCTCTTCACTAAGTTAATTTTTAAACATACTCTAAATGACTATTTATTTATTGTTCCAATCGAATTAATAGAATAAACCTAATAGGGTAATCAGTAAAAGAGAAAAATATTTTACTGTATCGCTTTTACTTGACAAATAGTTTTTTTTGTCTTTTTTTGTCTTTATTTACCTTTATTTTTGTTGGAAAACGTACCTTGTATGTATTGTTACCATTAAGTGTGATAAATTATTTAATCTTACAATTATAATTAAATGAATAGAAGAGAAGGTGAAAAAACGATTGGCTGGAGCTGGGTATTTTTAGGGCTTATTTTAGGCGGTATTATTACTTATGCTGCTGTGAAGTATTTTAGTGAACCATTGCCAGAAGATGAAAAACAGGAGTTAATTGAGAAAAATAAAGGCAATATAGAGCAAATGAAAAAGGAAATTAGCCAAAAAATGGAAGCTTTTGATATTGAATTAGAGGATGTTAAGAAGAAAAAAAGATTGCTTGAAAAGAGCTTTTATGATGGAGAATATACAGATGCTGAATTAGAGCAAGATAGTTTATATGGTGCTAAAATAGCTGATTATGAGTATATCATAGAATCATATGGTGATAATATCGCTATTATTAACGATCGATTTAATGAGTTGAGTGCTGATGATGTAGAAGGATTAAAAGCATTAGATGAATTTTTAGAAAAGAAAAGAAAAGAAAATGTAAGCCTGAGTAAGGAAGTCAATATTTTTGATCGTTAAGCAGGGATGTACTTTATGTAATTCATTGAAATAAAAACATCATTTTCCATATACAAAAAATTACTTATGAATAATTACTGATTACTTATTTAGCTTTATGGCATAAAGTAAATAAGTAATTTACTGTTTGAATAATACAAGATATTTGAGTAATGTTATATTATAATACGAGAAGTTATTGAAATTACTGTTAGAATCTATTAATTGACTGTTCTTAAAATAAAAAAAAATTGCAATATCTAATTATTTGGATATTAGCGATATTCTAAATGTATATAACTGTGTGAAATAAATCATTAAAGGCAATTTAATAGTATAGGTTCTAATATTTACATAAAACTATGTGTAAAAAATCAATAGTTTTATCGTTTAAACTATCCTAAACTATATTAAAATAATGAAGAATCTATACTTACTATTAACTGTGGTAGGGCTTACTATGTCTACTGCTAACTATTTTTCTTTGCCCAATGATCCTCCTCCTACTTGCGCTGATCGACTTAAACAAGCAAGAAAGGATATTCGGCAATTAAAAATAGACAAAAATAAACTTACTTCTGATAAAAACAGGTTGATAAGAGATAAGAATACATTGACTAGACTATTAGCAACTTGTAGAGGTAATAACGGAGGCGGAGGATCTACTCCTCCACCTTATAATTCTACTACTCCGTGCCCGTGTAATTGTAATGCATTACAGAATGATTTAGCCACAAGTGAAAGAAATCGAAGGGATTGTGATCGCAATTTACAAGATATTCAAAATTCCTTGACTAGAGTAGAAAACGATTTACATAGAGTTGAGGGGGATTTAACTGGTTGCCAAACAAGTGTAACTAATTTGAATGATGCTTTAAATAATTGCCGAGCAGTTACAGAAGGACAGCAACAGACGATCATCGAGTTAAGGGACGAATTGGATATTTTAGGGTTTCAATTAGAGCAAGCGAATCGAGTGATAGAAGATCAAGAGCTACAAATTGATACCTTAAAGGCAGACACGGCACGACTTAATAAATTGGTCATTGATCTGGATAATGCTAAACAGCATTTAATTCAAACATTTAACAAGAGAACAACTCAGATTTTTGCACAGAAAAGTGGCTCTGATGAATGGCTAGCAGTAGAGGAAAATGAATTATTAAAGTATAAAAAAATAGCTAAATTAAAACTCATAGTTAGTATTTGTATGCCAAATCAAGGCGCAAATCCAGGAGAAATTACACTGTCAATTAAAAGAAAAGGAGACTTAGACGAGAAACTTATTGGGGTAAATAGTTTTCAGATTGAAGGTTTTGAGGATCAAGACCCCAATAAAAATATAGTTTATTATAAGTTTCCAGTTTTGATTACAACTCATACAGGTAATAGGTATCAGAGATGGAGACGATTAAGAAAGAGATTACCCGATGAACGGAATGAGTTAATATTAGAAAAAGGATCTAAATATGAGTTCACCATTAAATTTTTAACCGATGTATTTACTATTACAAAAAAGTTTGAAACTAAAAAATAGCTGTATCTATTTATTGATAATATGCTTGGCTACAAATGTCTATAGTCAGGCAAATCAATATAAACAACTCAGTGTTGATAATCGAGTAGGCATCACTGATATTTTCTATGATACATACGAGAATGAAGCAAATAATCAAATTATTTGCTCTTCTCGTCTAGGGGTTTATTCATTTAAAACCTTAGAGGAATCTCCTAAAAAAGTCATTAAAGATAATTTAAGAATAACTGAAATAGGAAAGGAATACGCCATCGTCTCTGATGCAAATAAGAAAAAATATGGCATAATTAATTGGAAAGATAAAAAGAAATCAAAATTGATTAGTATCACTAATCACGAATTAATCGCTAGTAAGGTCAGAGAAAAGGATGGATTAATTACTCAAGCTAAATGCATAGAGGATACAGGAGAGGATTTATTACTAATAGGAACAGATGATGGTATTATTATTCTGAATAAGGATGTAATGGAAGAACTTACTGCTGATACTATTCTTGGGAGAGATCCACAAGTCGTTTATATTAAAAATGATCCCCACAAGTCATTAGCAATTAATGATATTATTCGTAGAAGCGATGATGATTATTGGGTAGCTACGACTGAAGGGTTGTATCACTTGGTGAGAAAAGAAAAGAAATTACGTTTTAAAGATGACAATGGAAAAAATATTCTAAGAATAGGGAAGGAATGGCGTTTTTGTTTAGAAGAGGGGATTCATTATAAGGGAACTAGTAAAATAAATTTTATTAAACTAGCTCAACATGATAGTACTTTGTGGGTAGCAACGAGTAATTTAAAGTCTTTTTGGTGTCTCGATTTTCATAAAATGAATAAAAAACAAAAGAAAAAATGGCTTAGAGAAAATAAAAAAAATAAGGAAAATCCGATCAGTAAAGTAAAAAGACCTTATAGACCTAGGTTAGATTTTACTAGAGATCGTTGTCAAGCCAATTATTTGGCTTATGAGGTGAAATTTGATCCACATAACAAAATATTAGATCGAGCACCATTATACGATATTGTTTTTGATAGTCGAGGAAATCTTTGGGTCGGGACTGATAAAGTCGTTCGATTAGATAATATTATTAAAAAAGTAAGAGCAGGAGGAAGAGATGGGAATAAGATTAGAGAGCATAGAATTTATAATGTTGATAATGGATTGGCTCAAACAGAGCAAATGTGTTTAGCCGTAGATAAATTAGATGATATTTGGGTTGGAACAGGTGGTTATGGTGTTTTTAAAATTAACAATCAACTCTATCATAAATTAGATTCTTTTAAAAAAGCAGATTGTTTTGGTGGTGATGAAGGGGAGGCTTTTTTTAGTGTATTTGGAGGAAGACCGCCTTATCAATATGCTTGGTGGAAAGAAGGAAAGATGCCCAAAGATACATCATGGATAAAAGAATATTATGAATTTGAACAAGAATTTCCTAATCTAACGAGTGGGAAGTATTATTTTGTAGTTAAAGATAATATTAATAATTATAGAAAAGATAGTGTTATTATTGAACAATTTGATGAAGTAAAACTGACTTCGCGTTGGAAACATCAAAGTTGCGATTTTAATAAATTAATAGTGGAAGCAACAGGAGGAAAACCACCGTATAATTATTTTTCAAAAGATTTATTTAATACGACTTTGAAAGCAGGAAGGGTAAAAGAAAAAGAAGATATACCCTTTGGTTCTTATCTTATCTCAGTAATAGATCAGAATGAATGCAAAGACGAAATCCAAATTGATGTCATTCGAGGAGATAATTGTGGTGTTGAATATTTTGATTGTGGCGCAATATTTCCAGGGAAAATAACAAGATTAGAAGATATAAAATTCAAAGTTGATGATGCTACGATTCAGAATAAAGACTATGAAACCCTTAATAAATTAGTGCGATCTATGCAAAAATATCAATTATTGGAGATAGAATTGATCGGACATACACACTATACGTTAGAGCCAATGCGCGCTGATGAAATCTCGCTTCAACGGGCAGAAAACGTAAAGAAATATTTAGTAAGTAAAGGAATTCGGGACAATAGAATAGTAACTCAAGGAAAGGGAATTCGATCATTAATGTGTGAAAGTACGTCTAAAGAATGTAGAAATGTCAATATGAGAGTAGAAATAAAAATATTAAAAGATTGTAAAGGGCAAATAAGAGTTAAGAAAAATTAAATATTTGAATTGTTGATTACCAAAGGACTATTAAGGTTATTCATTATGGCTACTACTTTTTTTAATTTTAAAAAATGCCATTATGAATAACTTTTTTTATCTACTAATCGCTTTATTAATCAGTTCCCTAAATGTATCTGCTCAAGATATTATGGTCGAATATTGTGGTGGGGATATGCCCGCCGTTTTGAAAACCCAAGAAGGAAACGAGGAAGATGGTTATGAATGGTTTGTTCTTGATAGCAATAGAAATGAACAGATTATTGGAACTGAACAAACTATTGAAATTGATCGATCCTTATTTAATCAGCCTGTATTTTGTAGAAGAGCATGCGCTTGTGGTACGGATTATTTTTATGAGACCTTTGTGCCTTATCGAGCAGAAAAAAGAGTGGTCAATCTAGTCACTACTCCGACTTCTTGCCTTGGTTTGAATGATGGAAGTGCTATATTGGAGGTTAAGGAAGAAGAAGGATTAAAGTATTATTGGAATGATGGAAAAAGAGGCAAAAATCGAATGGATTTGGAGGCTGGTGCTTATCGAGTTACGGTTTCTGGGCAAAATGGATGTACTGATGTTGTGCATTTAAACATTGAAGCTCCGCCTAAATTGTCTATTGTTATTGAAAAAAGCCCTACGTCCTGCTCAGGAATTGCTAATGGAAAAGCTTTAGTTGTATCTAAAGATAAAGGTCATTTTAATTATGAATGGAACACGGGAAACACGACAAAAGAGTTAGATCATTTACCCGTTGGTGATTATTCAGTTAAAGTTTTTAATGAAAAAGGATGTACTATTGAAAACATCGAAATTGCAGCAGGAAAGGGGATTGAAGCTAATATTCAAACTATTTCTGACTATAATGGTGTACCGCTTTCGTGTCATAATAGTCGGGATGCTGCTGTGGAAATTCGGTTTTTAAAGGGCGTACCGCCTTTTCAATTAGCATGGAAAGGAGAGAAAGAAAAGACAATTATTAATCATCTAACAACGATTCAGAAATCCAATTTGAGTAGCGGAAAATATCCAATAGAAATAAAAGATGCGATTGGATGTATTTATAAAGATACGATTGATATCATTTCCCCTAGACCAGTGGAGTTATTGCCTATAATGTCGAATTTCAACGGCTTTGGTGTTAAATGTAATGGAGGTCAGAGCGGTTCTATTGATATTAATGCTAAGGGAGGAACAAGTCAATTCAGTTATAAATGGTACAAACGAGATAGTTTATTAGGAGGACATTCAATTATTCAAAATTTAAAAGCTGGAAGATATAAAATCATCGTCGCAGATCAGAATGGCTGCCAAAAAGATACAACAATCAGATTGATTGGCCCTAAGCGAATTAAGATAAAACGAGATGTTATAAAAGTAGGCAATTATGGTCGTGTCTCTATTCAACCTTCGGGCGGAACAGGAGACTATGCGATAAATAATGATAGGTCAAGAAAAAAAGTCTTTTCAGAAAAACTGCCGATTAGAGTTCATCTAAGTATTGAGGATTCCAATGGCTGTATTATGGAGAAAAAAATATTTGTAGGTAAAAAAGGGGGAAGACGCAAAAAAACAGAAGGAAAGAGCAACCCTAAGAAAAGTAAGAGCAAAAGAAGCACTAAACGTATGAAGTGTCCTGTCTGGAATTAAAAAGGAAATCTGTTTAATCAAGTACCTTGATTCTTTGGGTGTAATTCAGTTTTTCGTTTTCGTAAAAAAGTCATCAGATGAGTGAAGTACTTAATTTGTTAATTGAATATCAACACATAAATTTGATTAAAACTCACTTGATGACTACTCGTTTAGAATAGTAAATGCGAAAAACTGAATTACACCCAATTCTTTTTATGATAATTGGTTTCTATATTTTTTTTAAAATAAATTAAAAAAATTGATTACCCTTTTCTATTTAATGTATTAACCAATAGAAGCGTAAAATATGTAGTGATAAAAGTGTCAAATCTACATTGATTATTTTATAAGGATAAAGAAAATAGACTTCATTCTGAAGTTTATAGTTTAGGATTATTTCTGGCAACTTAAAAAGTTGCCAGCTTTTTTTTAAAAAAAAATTAAAAAAGTTGATTACCCTTTACAAAATATAGGATAAACTATTGAACGGAGGAGTTAATCATCACTTTATAGATCATCTGCTAAATTGTTAATTATGAACAAGCGATTACTTTATTTTCTGTCAATATGTTTTGTTTTACTGAATTTGCTCTCTTGCAAAACCTCATCTTATGAAGTGTTGGGGGGCGAAGAAAAAGGCGGATTGACTATGAGTAATGAGAATACTGAGACAGGAGAGAGAACTGAAAGACAAACAGAAAGAAGAACGGTCAATAGAATTGATACAAATCTTGTCGCTATTTATGGAGATACTACACTGGATATTATTATGCATTCTACGACAATTAAAGCTTATCATATTGACTGGAATAACGAAGATACTACACGTGAGAAATTGTTAGATTATCCAATTATCAGTCAAAAAGATAGTATTTCAGGGGATCAAAGTGACGCGCTTAAAAGGTTATTGTTTCGAAAAGCAAATTATTGGATTGGAAGTGAAAATAAACGATGCGAATTCGCTCCAAGTCTTGCTTTTACTTTTTATAAGGATAATCAAAAAGTTCAATTGCTCTTTGATTTTAGTTGTGATGTTTTACAAATTATAAAAGGGGATACTCAGAAGATTGCCAATTTTGACCATGGACATAAAAGGTTTGTTAAGTTAGGTAATGTTATTTTTAATAATGTTTATCAAAACTATTTAGCGAATATAGAAGACGGAAATGATTCTGATAATTAAAATGAAATTTTCTTAAAAAAAATTAAACTTAAAACGATGAAATTATTTACTACGACTTGGAGAATATGTTTAGTCTGCATATTTCTAATTTCAGGAATAAATAAAGACAGCATAGCTAGATCTACTTTTCATGCTATTATTATTACACAAAATGACGTGGCAATAGGAAGTGCAAGGGATCGAACAAGAGTCCCACAAGAGTTCGCACAGATCGCACGATTAATAGATATGGACCTAAAAAAACGGGAGTTTGATAGATATGATCGAGGCATTGGGAATTATATTAACAGTTTGAGTGTAAGTGCAGATGATGTTATTGTTGTTTATTATAGCGGTCCTGGTTCTAATGCAGGTTCTAGTCAATGGCCAATGTTTTTTAATAGTGAGAATCGGTTTAAATTAGATCGTATTTACACTAAAGTAAAAGCTAAATCGTGCCGTTTCAAATTAGTAATGTTTGATTGTTGTAATCATAGAACAGGAGCTAGAAGTAGCAATCGCAGAAGTACAGGATCAGCTTTGCCAGCAAGTGCTTATGTCTTTTTGTTTAAGAAAACAAAAGGGAGTGTTATGATTGCTTCTTCTAAAGCAGGCGAATATAGTTATGGAAACCCATTAGTTGGAGGTTATTGTACGGATGGATTTTTCTCTGCTCTTGGACAAGTATCTTATCAAACAGCAACACAACAAAAAAACATTTGGAAAAATGTAAAAACAAAAACAATTAGTAATACAAAAGCATTGTGTGCCAATGCACCACGAAGACAAACACCAGTGTTTAAATTAGATATAGAAGGTGTTAGTAATAGTGGGAGTAATCCAGTATGTGCGCCAGAAAAGAAACGTTCTAATGCACCAGATTTTTAAACTATAGGTAATTTATTTTATAAAATATTTGGGAACGAATTCATTTTATTCGTTCCCAAATATTAATTAAGAATTATGAGAATATTAATTTTATTACTACTCACTAACTGGATAACACTTGAAGCATTAGGTGAAAGGATTACTTTTCATTTGATTATTGTGAGTGATACAGATGATGCTACTATTGGCGAAGGATGTCAGAAAAACATTGATCGATTAACGACACATTTTAAGCCAATTGCAAAACATTTAAAAATGTCTTATAAAAGCTATGTCTTGAAAGGTGATCAAGTGAATGGAGATAGTATCATTTATTTATTAAAAAATAAAGTTAAAATAAAAAGAAGGGAAGACATTGTTGTTTTTCATTATTCTGGACATGGAACTAACCGAGGCTCTAAAGATGTATGGCCTAGGTTTTTAATTCCAAATGGCTTTAAAAGCTCTTTAACAAAAATTCACGGAATATTAGAAACTAAAAAGCCTAAGTTTTTATTAACTTTAGCAGATTGTTGTAACGGCGCTTCACGTAGACGCCCTACACCAAGAATAGAAATAGAAGCCAGAAATCAACCAGTAACTATTTTATCAAAAAAGAATTACTATAAATTATTTCAAGAGGCAGAAGGAGATATTATTGCTTGTGCTAGTAGAAAAGGGGCTGTTTCGTATTATGATAGTTATTTAGGTGGTTACTTTAGTCTAGGTTTTTGTGAAGCAATGACCGAAGAAGTTAATGCTCTTAATACTAGGATGCCCATTTCTTGGGAGAGTATATTTTTATTGACAGAGGAATATACAAGTAATTTAGCAACAGGATGGGGTAGGAGACAACAACCACAAATTAAAATTAATTTAAAAAAAGAGACAGACCAAATACCTATTTTTGGAGAAGAACCAACTAATGAAATAGAAGTAACAATCTATCAAGTTAAGAAGGGCGACACACTCAGTAAGATTGCTAAAACATATAAAATAACTGTTGTAGATCTGAAAAAATGGAACAACCTAAAGAGTAGTTTAATACGAAGAAAACAAAAGTTAAAGATATACCTATCTCCAAATTCATTCGATGAATAAATAAGTAAACTCTTAACCAAAGTAGACCATTATTACTTCACTTTACAATTAAGAATTATGCTAGCAAAACGATTAGACTATAATAAAAAAGAGCAGCAAAAGAAAGAACAAGAATCAAAAAGAAATTTAGATCAAGAATTATTGAGGTTATTTAGAATAGAAAGGAAAGAGGATGAGGTGATGCGCCAAATTTACCTTTCTCCTGCAAGGGGCGAAATAGAACGATTTGTTTTGTTTCATCATGGGACAAAAGATGATGCCATCGATTTTTTTCATGATGCTCTAATGATTTTGTTGGATAAAATGAGATCAACAGATTTTGTTTTAACCTCTTCTATTAAAACTTATTTGTTTGCAATTGTTAAGAATAAATGGTATGGAAAACTCAAAAAAGATAAAGTTCATATCAAAAAGCGATTTTTAATTAATGAGGAAGACAAACAAATTATCAATCAGCTTCATTTGAGATTTACTTCAATTGATATTTTTGATCCTAATAATAATCGCTTTTCGGATGAAGGAACCTTCAAATTAGAACAAGAAGAACAAGAAAGGGTACTCAAAACGTTTATTACAGAATTACTAAAACATCCTGAAATAAAAAACGATTGCCCCGATCTATTGAAAAAAGTGTTCTATCAGAACTTTTCAATTGCCAAAATAAAGGAAGCATTTTCATTGAAAAACAATCAAACTGCTAAAAATAAAAAATCACGTTGCCTAAACAAATTAAGAGCTTTTGCTAGACAAACACCATTATTCAAAACTTTTTTTAATTCGTAAAAAAATGAACATTAATCAAAAAAATAAGATGGACGAAATTATAGCAGAAGGCGTTTCGTCTTATGTCTATCAGCAAAGAATCAAAGAGAAGCTCTTAATACTTAGCCAAGAAGTAAAACAAAAGGAGCAGGTAACTACTCCAACTGTTATTAATGCTAGGACAAAATTTAAGACTTATTATAAGGAAGTTGCAATTGTGGGGTTATTATTACTTATCGGTGCATTTGCGTATTTTAATTACGCGCCTTCTTTCCAAAAAATGCAAGAAACTGCCACAAATAATAGCCCTAATACAGTGATTGAGAAAAAAATAATTTCAGGACCAACCAATGTTTCGGAAGATGCTAATTCATCAAAAGGAATTCAAAAACCGAAAGTACCAGTGGCGAAAAAAGAAAAAAATAGCAATAAAAAAGCGGAAGAAGTACCGCTTAGAAAGAATAAAAAAACGATTGTTCTTGAACCTATAAAAGATAAAGAAATCAAGGAAAAACCAGAGAAAATTACCCCGATTGCAGCTAAAGATGAAGATGAAATAGTCTCATCAAAAGTACTTGCTTCGATTGAAATACCTGTTCCGCCAATTGAATCAAATCTAATTGGAAAAGGGAAAACAGAGAAGGCAAAGAATGATCCGATGATTAAAGACGAAAAAATAAATAGAGACTCTTTGTGGTCAGAATATTATAAACAAAAAAAGTATGATGAAGTCATCAAATTATTGCCTCCTTCAAGTTGGAATGAATTGTTGAAAAAACCTATTGATAATATTCGCCTAGCAGTTTGTTATCTCAAGAAAAAACAACCTAATCAAGCAATAGCAATAGAGTTGTTAAATAAAATTCCTTTGGAGGAGAGTAATGGGAGATATAGTTATCACAATGAGGTTTATTTATTTTTAACCATAGCTCACCTTCAAGAGAATAATATAAAAAAGGCTAAAGAAATCTTAGCAAAATTTAATTTTGAAGCAGCAGAGGAAGTATTTGAAGAAGAGGAGAATGATGCCTCATCAGTTGTGTATGAAAAAAATATTTATAATACAGCAAAAAAATTATTAGAACAACTTAAAATAAAACACTAGCATGAAATACTTTTTAGGGTGTATTGGCTTACTATTATTTACTTATTGTTTAATATCAATGAAAATTCCTGAAGATCAACCTACATTGCATTTAATTATGGTTGCAGATACACAAAGTGTAAAAATAAAAGAAGGGGTTTCTAGAGATATTGTTCATGTAAGAAAACGATTTAACACTATTGCAAGGTTGCTTAATTATGACTTGAAAGAACAATTATTCGATCAAAATTATGAATTACGATCTAATTATATTGGAGATAAATTAAGGAAGTTAAAAACTAATAAAAAAGATATTTTAGTTTTTTATTATTCAGGACATGGTTTCGTTCTGAAAGAAGAAACTAGTTTAGCACTACCAACGAAAGAAACTATTTTGTTTAAAACTATTAAGAAAACCCTTAATAAAAAAAATGCTAATTTTAAATTATTTGTATTAGATTGTTGTAGATCGGTTGTTAGATTAACTACGGGGGACGGACCCAGTGATAATATTGATGAAGATTTATTAAGAACTAATTATCAACAATTATTCTCGACCAAGGAAAAATGTTCTATTGTAGGATTGAGTTGTAGACCACCAGAGGAATCTTATACTACTGATGGAGGGAGTTTATTTACTAGTAGTTTTCTTTCTGTATTGAATAGAGAGGTAGAAAAAGAAGAAATTATTTCTGGAGATGCTACTTGGTGTACCATATTAAAAGATACAGCTAAAAAAACGAATTTTAAGGCAGGAAGGAAAGGTGGAACTCAAAACCCATTATGCGAACATAATGGGCATCATGATGAAGTGAAGGAAAGCAATAGGAAAGAACGAGAAAAAAGACAATTCATAACGCAATCTTAGAGGAGTTCTTTATTCTCTCTTTTTTTAAACATAAAAAAAATATTGCATTCTAAGTAATTACTTAGAATGCAATACGCTATTTATAAATCAAGTAAAAACGCATTCTAATGAGAAAAACCTTACTACATTTTTTAATCATTATTATAGGTAGTTTTCAACTACAAGCACAAGTAACTAAAGAATTTGATAGGGTTATTGATGGAAGAATTGTTAATGTCGCTTTATCGAATGATAACAAATTCTTTGCTGCGGCTTCTATCATTTTTGAGAAAAAAACAAGCCTAATAGTAAATGTTTATGACATAAAAGGCAAAAGCATTAAAACTGAAAAAATTGGTCTTAATAATAATATAAGAAAACGATTATCAAGACCACAAATTAAAAACATATTTAAAAGCCCAATGGGATTTACAAAAAACAATCGTTTTGTTGTCTTACGTATTAGCGATTCTGAATACATCACTGTTCCTTTAGAAGGGGGAGGTTTCACAAAGTTTGAACAAGGAAACGCACCTACTGGCTTGGATAATGGCGAAGTCAATAGAATTGTGCAGAAGAAAGAAGCTGATTTAGGAGCTTACAATATTTTTTTTAGTAAAGGTGTAAATACGATTGAAATATTGGATAAAAACTCTTTCAAATCTTATGAAAAATTTTCTCATACTAATAGAATAGGGCCTTATACAATTAATAGAGGTTTTGTGATAACTACGAGCCAAAAAACACCTAAGAAAATAGAGCTTTTTGGATGGCGAGTAAAATTGCCAAAAGAGCCACAAGTCAATCAAGAAGATGGTTCGGGCGGCAATACAGAAGAAGATACAGAAGAAGATACACCAGAAAAACCGACGATGGAATTGAAAAGTTTACTTGAAACGGATAAATCAAGCTATGAAATGGAAGTTTGTATCCATTCAACAAAAAAAGTTGGTTCTGTGAAATTTTCTACCCAAGTACCAACCCGTAGTTCTAATATTGTTAAACCTATACGGAATAATTGTGGTAGAAAAACACTTCAACTTCAATCTGGAAAAAATAAGATTATCGCCGAAGCATATGAAGAAGACAATACAACTATCTTGATGAAAAAAACGTTTATAGTAACTTGTGATTTAAAAGAAAAAAGATATGCCTTAGTCATCGGAAATACTAACTACTCTTCAATAGATCCACTTAATAATCCAGTTAATGATGCTATTGCAATTAGTGGAGAATTAAAAAAATTGGGTTTTGAGGTAGATCGAAAAGATGATGTTAGTGGAGGAAATTTTAAATTATATTTAGATAATTTTAAAGATAAGATAGTTAAAAATGATTATGATGCTGTTTTATTTTATTATGCAGGGCATGGTTTTCAAGAAGCAGGAATTAATTATTTAATGCCTGTTGATATTCAACCTGGAGATAAAATGCCTTTTCAAAGTACTAATTTAAAAAAAATTGTATCTATAATGGAAAAAGGAAAAAATCCAAATCAGCAGAATATTATAATTATAGATGCTTGTAAAAAACAAATAGAATCCTCAACTACTACAATACCAAAAACGAGAAGCTGGACGCAGGGTTTTACGGAAACCACTGAAACAGAGATTCCAGAAGGATTTTTTATTGCTTTCTCTACACAGCCAGGGAAGAAAGCATTAGATGGACCAGGAGAACATTCTATATACGCAAAAAGCCTTTTGCAAAATATAGGTCAATCTGCTACACATATTAATACTATTTTTGATGAAATTAAAAACGAAGTAGTTGAAGGTTCTGAAAATATACTACCACAAAAACCTTGGTATATTAATAATTTAGAGAGAGATTTTTACTTTAAAAAATAAAAATAAAGCATACTCATTAGGTAATTATAAGCTACCTAATGAGTATGTTTTTTACTATCTTGGTTTACTTCTTACAATTTATTCTAATCGTAGTTAGAATAACCTCATTAGAGTGCAAGTTTTTAGTATCAAAAACCATTTTACTACCTTTCAGTTGCCCTGTTGCTACTACTTTTCGTCGTTTTTGTTTTAAATATCTAGCTATTTGCGATCTAATTGAAAGATTAGACGAATCGGATTTGAGATGCCCCATTAACACATGG
>CAKZLL010000038.1 GCA_937125475.1 uncultured Saprospiraceae bacterium
TTTTAAATATGTGTAAAACAAAAAGGGTTCATTGACAGTTTTGCCTTTTAGTCCAATGTGGGCTTGCCCCATTATTTTAATTCTTTGAAAAACAACGGAGCAAGCCACCACTGGACTAAAAGAATATTTATTCTGGCAAAAATTGTCAATGAACCAACTAAAAGAATAATTGATTAGCCAATTTACAATAAATTTATTAAAAACTAATTGTAGAAAGCTGTTCTATGTCTTTCTTTTTTAAATCAAACGTCTTCTTATAATGCACAAAAGCCCTCTCATTACTGAGAAGGCTTTTGCAAGAAAGATCAAAAAGATCATTTATTTATTCAATAACGATTATCGAACTAATAATACTTCACCATTGAAGTCTTCAGTCCTACCATCAGGTAATTGAATAACAATTTGATAAATATAAGTAGCTTGATTAGCTATTTTGCCATCAATTGTACCATCCCAACCATCTTGAGATAAACCAGAATAAACTAGTTGTCCCCACCTATTAAAGACGTTGAAAGTTTTAATCTCATAATTTGCACCATTTGCTGCTAATACTTTGAATTTATCATTTTCACCATCATTATTTGGTGTAAATGCATTCGGTACATTATAGAATGGTGTATTTACAGTAATTTCGAAACTAGCTGTTTGAGAACAACCTGCACTTGATGTTGCTGTAACAGTATAAACTGTTGAAGTAGTCGGAGACATCACTGGATTAGCGATAGAAGCATCACTTACTCCTGTAGGAGGTGTCCAGACATAACTTAATGCACCAATCGGATTAACACCGTTTTGAGTTGCAGTTGTTGTTACGTCTACTGAATTACCAATATTGATTTCCTCATCTGGATTAGTATCCAAAGTAAAGCTACCAAATACATCAACTGTAACGGTATTTCCACTCACTTCACAATTACCGTTAGATGCTACTAACTCATAAGTTGTACTAGTTTGTGGCGTAACTTCTAAGTCTAATGTATTTCCAACAACCAATCCAGTTGTTTGGTCTGTCCAAGTATAAGTTACTCCAGGTTCAGGTGTTCCACCCAAAACATAAGATTCATTTTCACAAAGTGTTCCTGTTCCACTAACTGTCGGGTTAGGATAAGCAATCACATTTACATTGATTGTATCAATTACGGTACAAGATGGAGCAGTATAAGTTACTATATATTGATTATTTCCAACAGGTGCGCCCGAAACATTCGGCTGTGGACAATCTGTACAACTTAACCCAATAGGAGCAGCACCATTAGCCCCAGTCCAAGAATAAGTCACTCCAGTCGCAATATTGGTAGAAGATGTGATCGATGATGTTCCGCCTTCACAATAAGTTGTATCTCCTGCTACGGTAAACAAGGTCGGCGTAATGGTCGTCGAAAGCGTATCATGACAAACCCCGTTACTCGCAATAATAGTATAAGTTGTTACTGTATCTGGAGAAACTAAAGGATTAGATATTGTAGAATCACTCAATCCTACCCCTGGAGACCAGAAAGTATAATCAGCACCATTTGCTACAAAAGGCATTGTAATTGGCTCACCACAAATAGTAATCGCAGGATCTAAACTAACATCCAATTCATCACGAATAATCAATACTGCAGAATCATAAGGTTCAGCAGTAGCACATTCAGATAATAAGTATAAAACAATTGTTTCAGGTCCTTCTGCTACTCCATCTACTGTCGCAACAATAGGAATAGTGATAACTGTTTGCCCTGGAGCAAAAACAACAGAATCAGGAATAACCGTTGAATTGTAATCGTTTGGACTAGCAGTACTCGAACTAGCTACTTGAATATATACTGTAGCAGTATCAATTTGAGGGAAGAATAAATCAATTGTAAATTGACCATCTGCACAAGCTTCTGCGGCATTAATAGTATTATCAAATGTACCATCTGCACCATTACTAGAGATGGTTGCAGCATTAGAGAATAAACTATTTGCTTCAATCAATACACCAGAATCAAATCGAGGATCTGTACCATCTGCAATACCTAAACGAATAGTGTACCAATTACATGGAATAACAGTTGTTTCGGCTGACATGATAACCGTATGTCCATCATATCCTAATACATCCGCATTTGGAGCAGGGCCATCTGCGACAGTATTATTCATATAAAAGTTCGGATTTGAATTTGGATTTGAACCGAAAGGATTACCATTATTAATGGTATTAATCGTAATAGAAGTATTTGGTAAAGCAGGAGGAGGTAAAACAGCTAAATTAATTTCGCCAGTAATACCAGGACCACTTACAAAGAAACCAAATATATCATTATATATATTATTAACAAATTCATTGTATTCTTCTGAACCGAACAAATAGTTAAAGGATAATTCCGATTTTGGTGCAAATACTTCAAACTGTAAGAAACATTTATCTAAAGTAGGTTGACCAGCTAAAAGCGTTAATAATGAATCTGGACCAGAACCAATTGCAATATCAGAGAACAAAGAAGAAGGACCTTCTGCACCTAAAGCTCTACCAGAACTTAGTACAATACCGCCATCCATCAAAGCACCTTGATTATCAGTAACACCACCAGAGAAAACACCATAAGCACCTTGTGGACAATCTAAAATTGCGTTTTGTACTGCAACACCTTGTGCCGCAATAGTTTTAACTAAACTATCAGCAGGAACATTATCATCGACTTTCAGTGGACAAGGAGAATCCGTAATAGCAATATCAAAACCTGTACAATCCGAACATCCTACTTCTGATGATACTACAATATAATATGTACCTGCATCCTCTAACTGAACAGAGTTAATAACAGGATTACCGAAAGGTGCTTCAAATTTCTCTACACATTTAGTTGCATCTGCATTAGGACAACCATCAAATACAAAAACACCTGTGTTTGTTGCAGTATTCGATAATTCGATTTTAATACATTCATCTCCTGCAGTTGTATAAGAAAAGACATAATCTTGTCCATCCATGTAACCACTACCACAAGCATCAGTTGAATTGTATTGATTACCTGCACCACAGGTAGAAAACCCTGTTTGTGTATAAGGCAATGTAGTGACATCCGTTGCCGCATAACAATGACTAACGGGCTGAGCAGGTGGACAATTTGAAGTACAAGACCAATTAATTTGGAAACCTGCTGCTTCTGTCGTACCATCAGAGCGGAAACGAACGGTGATACAACTATCTGGAATTGTAATTGTAGCAGATCCTTGATCACAAAGCCCAGAGAAGAAATTATTAGGATCAACAGTAGATCCTGTATAAAACTCTAATCTATCCGTAGCTGGAAATGGCTCAAATTGATAATTCACAACATCCAAAACAACACAAGTATGTGGGTCAGTTGGGCATATCGTATAATCCAAATTCTCTAATGAACCATAATCACCTGTTGGACCTCCACTATCGAAAAGTGTTCCTACACAATCATTGTTAGGTGCAATAGGAGTATTTATTGGATCATTAATTAAGACTGGTGGGATATATTTATTGACATTCACATTAAAAGCCATAGAAGTTCCCCACGTATTTACTCTAATATAATAATCTGTATTGGGACTTAAACCAGTCAACAAAAGTTCCGTTTTTTGTGCTGCCGTAGGTGAGCTTGTTTGACAATCTACAATAGCCTGCAAACCTGCAGTTGTACAGAAATTCGGTAAAATTGTAATAAATCGCCATACCTCAAATTCAGGATTAGCTCCAGCAACAAGGCCATCTATTTCTACCTCATAATCGGTATAGGTACCTCCTGTATTAAATTTAAACCAAACATCATCCACTGTTGTAGCAGCTAAACAAGGTAATGCTGTGTTTACGTATAGACCCGCAGGAGAAGGTGTCGCTGCTACGGTTGTTCCCGACGCAGTACCAACACCATTTGTCATTGGTATGGTCGTTGCATTATCACAAGCATCATTAGCTGGTTGTGCATAAGCAAATAGGGAACTAAAAATAAAAACTAAAGTCAAAATTCGTTTCATGTAAAATAATTTTGATGTAGCGGTTTCAAAGATTACTTATCGAACTCATGGTGTAATGAAGTATATTCAGTATAGATTAATGAACATTTAATATGCTACTTCTTCTTAATTTATTCATTACATCAAAATTCTATCATAATTTGGTTCTAAACCTTTTTAACCCCATGTTATTAAAATAAAAGCGATTTATTAAGTTAATTTAATCAACAATTTATTGGTTAATATCCTTTATGTTTTTGATTTATTTTACTTAACAAGTATTTTTTATATAAAATAAGAACTTGGGGGAATGAAGGTCATTTAAATTTCAAAATAAAATGATTATTTCAAAAATAACCAGTTTGCGAGTGTAAAATAAAAAAATTAGGACTTTTCATCGCAAAAGCACCTATTATTTTTAATAATTGTACTAAAGAAGTCAAAAGTTAGCGATTACTTGTCTTTTTAGAGAGAAAATATTTAATGGAGAAAATATTTTGTTTGGTTTAGAGTTCTTTATTAAAAAAGATTTTATAATAATACATGCCTTTATCCTTATCATAGCCTCTTTCCATGTATTTTTCATTGTCTTCTGGTGCTTCTGGATTAGGCGTTACTTTAATTTCAACCTTAGTATCTAATTTAATAAGGCTTTTAAATTTTTTACGCATACTTTCGAGTGCTGTTTTTGAAATCACAAAGTCTTCATCGGTCGAAATTCCTTTAGTTTCTTCGTATTTTTGCTTAAAATTGTTAAATGAATCGTTATATTCTTCTTTTACGATCACTTTTTCAGAGAAATCCTTTAAATCGAAAGTGTCATTATTTTCAAAATATTCTATAGATTTATTTAAAAAATCAACCTGTTCTTTCTTATCTTCTTCTTTTGAATAGACTTTTTTCACAAAGTCCTTACATATATTCAGGTAGGTTTTGGTATGAAAAGTATTATCTGGTACATGGTCAATTCCCAAAAATGCACCTTTCCAAAAACGAGAGTCCGTTCCACTCATTTCTGTTGAAATAACGCGATAACCATCCTCATCATAAGCATTAAAAATCACAGCACCTTTATCCATTTTTCGAATGGAAACACCTTCTTTTGCTGAAATTTTAGTTTTTTCGTCTTCGGTCGGAAAGGTAAGGTAGGTTTCTTTATTTTCTGATTTGAAAATCCCAATTGCATCTACTATTTCATCTTCAACCAATACATTCTCTAATAAAGCGACATATAATTCTCCACTTTTAATTTTAGGATGATCTGATTTTTCGTATAAATGTTGCAATAATAATACAGAAACTTCTTTAAAATTATCCTTGTTATCAAAAATAGATTTACAATATTGATAGACATCATTCATTGTCACACCTGCATGATGAATGAAGTGATAAATATCTTCCGATTTGAAATTATTCAGAAAATAATCAGTCAATAAAATATGCAAATCACCATCTAAATCAATCAAGTTTTTAGATGCATGATAACCGTCTCCCTGTTGTTTATTACCTACTTTATGCAAAATAAGCGATCCAATCTCCACCTCTGAAAATGTAAACATATATAGCTTTCGTTAAAAATGAGTGCTTGCTAGTTTTATTAGTTGGTCTATAAAAATGATAAGTTTTGGTCTAATAAATAAATTCTAAACAAGCTTTAATTTTTTAATCTAATGATACAAATATAGTTTTTTTAGTGAGGTTAAACCTTATTCTTTTATTCAAAAATTGTATTATTGTGCTGATCAACTGTTTTACAGTAAGTTTTCACAAAAAAGGCTTTCAAGAATGAAATTAAGATATACAAAAGAACTAACTTCTAATGGAATTCCTATAAAGGTTCATGCGATCTCTACAGGCTATGTCTCAGTCAAAAAACGATTTCGCGAATCGCGCTATAAAGGTATTTTTGCTCTTTTAGATTTTTTAATTGATAAGGAATTCACGGAATGGATGCCGATTTGGGTTTGGGTCGTTGAACATCCTGAAGGCATTTTTCTAATTGATACAGGTGAAAATTCAAATGTCAATGACAAGGATTATTTTAAACCTGCTGGCTGGTTCAATAATTGGGTGAATACTTCGCAGTTTAAATTTAAAGTCAGTCGAGCAGATGAAGTTGACCAACAATTAGCACTTTTAGGCATTCAAACAACTGCTATTAATACGGTCATTCTCACGCATCGTCATTTGGATCATGTCGATGGTTTGAAATATTTTCAACATGCCACGACCCTTATTCATCGAATTGAAAATGAAAAATCTCAGGGCGATTTACCACATTTATATCCAAAGAATTTCAAGCCAACTTTGGTTGATCTAGAGGAGTCATTTCATCATTTCCCTAAAAGTAAAACATTAACGAAAACAGGCGATTTACGCCTCATTCATACCCCTGGGCATACACACGGGCATTGCTCCATTTCATTACAAACAGACGAAGGATTAATCTTTTTCGCTGGTGATGTTTCCTATCATCAAGCCGCAATATTGAATGATAAATATGCTGGTGCTGATGTTGACATTAAAGCCACAAAACAAACCTATAAAAACGTAAAAGCAACTGCAAAAGCCACAAAATTAATTTATTTGCCATCTCATGATAGTGAAGCAGGGGAACGATTAATTAAAATGAGCGCTTTATTGGAGTAATCACTAAAAATAGATACCTTTGACCTATAATTGAATATAATGATATTTAATAAGTAACATTCATAAAAACTGCAAGCCATTCTATCGCGTCCTTGGGACGAGGAAAGTCCGAACAACGCAGAGTACCACATCACCTAACGGGTGGGATTTGATTAAGTTCAGAGCCAGAAAGTGTCGCAGAAAATAACCGCCTTGAGCAATTGAGGTAAGGGTGAAAATGTGCGGTAAGAGCGCACAGCATTGCTAGGCAACTAGCAGCGCGGATAAACCTTGTGGGTTGAAATGCCAAATATACCAGCATTTAAGGGTTACTCGCTCTATGTTGGAGGGTAGGCAGATTGAGGTGATAAGTGATTATCATCCTAGATAAATGATAGAACTAGACAGGATTCGGCTTATCGGCTTGCGGTTTTTATGAATGATTATTATATAATAATTTTAATATTTCTTTCCTAAATCATAAATATATTAAGACTATTTAAAGTCAAGTTAAAACCTCTTTTTTTGATTCCACTCTAGCATCTATCCCGTTTTAGGTTTGATATTTTAATTCAATAACAAATCTATTGCAACTATGAAATTTTTCAATCTATTACTCCTTTGTTTTTTCCTATGCTCGCTAAGTTTCACGAGTCAAGCCCAAACTCATCAAGATATTGGAATACGATTTTCTTCCATTCAAAATTTTGGATTTATTTATAAAACGGAACTCAAAAAGGACTATTATTTTCGTATCTCTGCCGCTTCTTTTTCATTAGGTCTCAATGATAGTCAAAATAGTTCTCGATTTCACGCCTCCGTTGGTTTTGGTGCAGGTGTTGAGAAACGTCATTCTATGACCGACAAATTTAGCTTTATTCATGGTCTAAATCTTTATCTTACTACGGGTTATTATGTTAATAGTAATAATCGAAATTTCCTCCAAATAAGTCCTTCGGTTGGTTATATGCTTGGAGTACATTATTCAATTACGCCTGATATTTATGTCAATGTAGAAATAAATCCATCATTAAGAGCCAATATTTCTAGCGATAGTTATAATAATACCAACTTAGGTATGCGCTTCGATGGAAATATTAGAGGCTTGATGTTTGGCTTGGTTTATAATTTCAAAAAATAAGCCATTCATTAAATTAAAAGGCTATTTATAAACTAATCTTTAAATTACGTGATTAACTTTATAAAATCCGTATTTTTGTAATCTAAGCGTCGGATGTCTTTGAAAGTATCCGACGCTTTCACCTTGGTTATTCATTAAAAAATAGATTAAAAAAAATGGCATTCACCAACGAGGAAGTTAGTAATTATTACGATCAAACGGCTGTTCATTATCGTTATTTTTGGAAGCTCGAAGAAAGTATGGCGTTGCATTATGGAATATGGCGAAACGGCATTAAAACCCTTCAAGAATCACTGATAGAAACCAATAAGGAATTGGCACAACAAGCTAATATACAAGCATCTGATCGAGTTTTGGATGCAGGTTGTGGCGTTGGTGGTTCGTCTATTTATTTAGCTAAAAACATCGGCTGTCAAGCAGTAGGTGTGACATTAAGTCAACAACAAGCAGATGAAGCAAAAGCTAATGCTTCGCGAGAAAATGTAGCGCATTTAGTTGATTTTCATCAAAAAGATTATACCAATACAGGTTTTCAAGCAAATAGTTTTGATGTTGTTTGGGGTATTGAATGCCATTTGACAGAAAGTACTAAAGAGACTTTCGTCAAAGAAGCACAACGCGTTTTGAAAAATGGCGGACGTTTAATCATTGGTGAATACTTTAAAACATCCGAAAACCTCAACGAAAAACAACATAAAACCCTTCAAAAATGGCTAAATTATGAAGCAATTGCGGATATGGTTACGTTAGAAAAATACAAAGAATGGTTAGAAGATAATGGTTTTACCAATATTCGAGTGACCGATGTGACGAAAGAAATCACGCCTTCTGCCAAAAAAATATATCAAGCTGCTTTGATGGGCGCGATAGGAACAAAGGCTTATAATTGGTTTGTAAAAAAAGCTAGTTACTTTTCGAGGGTGCATTATAAAGGACAGATTGCGCAATATCAAGCCTTAAAAATGAAAGCTTGGACTTATCAAATTGTTTATGCAGAATATCAAGGTAAATAATAAAATATATTCAATAGCATTTTTTTCGGTTCTATAAAACATATTTACTATATTACCCAAGACTTCTCAATATGATCTCCCCCCTCTATTATACGGCTAGAG
>CAKZLL010000039.1 GCA_937125475.1 uncultured Saprospiraceae bacterium
AGAGGCTATTGCTGTTTTTAGTTTCTGCTGTAATGCTTGAGACTGTTTATCAGCAACAGTTTTAGTACTCATATGTCCATGTAATCCTTAATAAATAGCTTTTAAAAAAAATAATGTATTCCTTGATTTCTCACCCCATAATTTACACCATTATCACTCTAAATGTTAGTCACAGCGCTCAAAAAACTAAATTAATTCTCTTCGCTGCTGTTTTTTGATTACTTAAAAGAGGAGAACTCGATAAACTATAGCAATATTCTTTATTTGAAAATACAGCATAATCATCAAATAGAGTATCCGTAGGACTCAAGTAAGCAACAGTTATAAATGTACCATTAATAGAATCAGATCTTTCCAATTCAAAGCCTAGAATACTACTATTAGAAGGATAAAACCAATTGATTTGTAAATGATTTTGCCCAAATGTTGTCACAGTTAAATTGGTTGGATTGACCAAAACGCCCACATTTTTACATATTTCATTACTAGTACAGCCTAAAGTAGTCACTTTTTTAACACAAATATTTCCTCCATTTGCAGACCAATTTACTGTAACTTGATTAGTACTATCATTAGTAATAAAACTGCCTCCTGTGACTGTCCATAAAAATATAGCCGAAGTATCAGCAACAACAGTATAGGTTTCTGATGCACTACTTGTTAAATTAAAATTACCCGATATATCAATGATATTAGTTATATCTTGTATCGTAATATTAATACTATTCGATGTATCTACACAGTTTTGATCACTGCTTTCATAAGTATAACTTCCTGATTGAGTAGGTATTAATAAAGTATCGGTTGAACTAATAGGTAAACCATTCCTCAACCATTGATAAGTCTTATTGGGTAATACATCAGCATATAAAGTAGATGGATTATTGGCACAAAAAGTACTGTCTCCTACTATATTGAGTGTTGGAGTAATACAATTAACCACTGAAATGATGCCAGTAAAAGGAAATGGATTTCCAGCATTTCCAACTACACCTGTTGGATCAAAAACAATCGTTTCGTTTAAATCAATAATAGTGCTATCACTACCTCTGTATAATTTAAAATCTAATGTATCTCCATAATTATCACCATAGGCTGTTATAAAAAACATATACTGATTCAAAGCAGGAATATACTGAATATTGTTAACCGCTCTACATTGTCCAGTATTATCCCATGCTGAAATAACACTATTTAAATTAGTATCTAAAACTCCATTAATAGCTACTTGAGCTATAATTGACGTATTATTAGAATAACTAGATGGATTAACGACCCAATTAGCAGGAAGGCTTGGCGGTGGCGGTGGTGGGGGATTATTTGATTGTAACGCTATTGGAGTATTTGGAGCAACTAATCGAACGGCTTGGCTATCTGGTGTAGTGAAATAAGACATAATTCCCATTCCCATACTTAACATAGACAGAGAACCAATCCATGAACTAGAAGCTGCATGAAACTGAGAAAATCCACTAGTTTGCGTTTTAACAAGATCTCCATCTGTTGGATCTGTAGAAGAATAAGCACCTGAAACAGAAATATCACCTTGTGTACTAGGAACTACCGTCCAATACCAACCACTAGGAATAGGATGTGGCGCTGAAAAGTCAATAGCAGATCCCTCCAACTCCAAAGAATCGGCATGAGTAAGTTTAAGCATGAACATCTCCCGCTTATCAATACTCGTCAATGAACCAATCCACGAACCATTGTAATAAGTAGCAAAGCTAGATTGTGTTTTTACTACATCACCATTGCTAGGTGTAAGAGAAGATAACACTTCATTAATATCAGAATTCGGAAAAATAATATTAGCTCCAACCCAAGTCCAGTTACTATTACACGGAATGATTTGCGTCATTAAGCCCGCAGCATTGAGCTGTTCAGGAAAAGCAGGAGAGCCTTTGAAGTCATTTGTTATAAATGTATAGCTTTCGCTAATGCTTAATAATTTGTTTTCCGAATTATCGTAAGCTTTCAAATCCAAAATATCGCCATCTGTACTACCGTATATGGTCAAAAAATAGATATACTTATCTAATCCTGCAATATAAGTAGGCAATGCGACTCCTCTCAAATCATTTCCAGAAAATGCATAAAGGACATCATTCAAATCTCTTGAAGAGATGTTATCAATCAGTAGTTCACCAGTTAAAGTCATATTCCCCGCAAAGGAAGTAGGAGCAAGTGATGGCGTAACAGTAATAATATCGCTTAGTGTATCATTTGTATTAGATTCGTCATTGTTCATCACCACAAATGCCGTTAGGTGATGATTACCTAAGGCAGTCAAATTAACATTCTGGCTAACCGTCACTTCTTGTGATGCACCAGTAATTAAACTTCCACTATTGATATTTGTACTAAAAAAATAAGTGCTTGCCCCTTCAATATTTACAGTTAAAGTGACAGGAACAACCGAAAAATCAATAGTTTGACTGCCATAATTTGTAATGCTTACTTTAATTTGAGCTGCAGTATCTTGCTCAATAAAAGTACCAGGTGAAGTAATTTGATTGACCGCAAGATCTAGATTATATTGAGGAGGTGTTGTCTTTGTATTTAAAATACCTGCCCCAATCGTGTAAGTATTTCCTTGCGTTTGGTCATTGCAAATCGCTTCATCGACTACGCAAGTATTGGTATAAGTACCGCCAGTAGCCACACCTCCTCCACTAGAAGTCGTATGACCATCATGCCCATATTGCGCCAAACCGATATTGGCAATGAATAGGGACATTATTGATAATATATATGATATTTTTTTCATTTAATTATTGTTTTTCTTTTTTGATTGTTGGTGATTAGTAGATAACTTTCCATGTGAAAATAATTGGAACATTTCCAGAATAAGAGCTACTTTTCAGGGTAAAACTATTAGGATTATTATTCTCAATTATAGCACTCCAAGCATTTGTATAACTAGTTGTTGAATTATAGATTATATATGAAGATGTTATATTTGGTGTTTGTGCGGTATTATAGCTACTATACCTTCGTTTATAAAGGGTTGAATATTGTCCATTAGTGTACATTCCTTTGCCTTCACCTATTTGAGAAGCACTATTAGAATACCAATTAATTTCAATTAGTCTAGGTATTTTTCCTAGGTTATGAGTAATTGTTTTGGTTTGATTAATTCCAGTCACAGTCCAAGTACCAGTTCCTATTTTAATACCATTATTCAACCAATTATAACCATTTATCTGACCATCATTTCTAACATAAAACAAAGTATCTCCAATAGAATTAGTTACTAAAAAAGCCAATTTTGTTGAATCATAATTTTCGCCTTTCACTTCCAATCTAGCACCAGGAATATCTGTTCCAATTCCTATATCTCCACTCACTGTTGCCATTAAACTAATAGGTCGAATGTAATCCATACGAAGAGAAAACAATAAATCTTTACTACTGCCCAAACTAGAAAAACCCTGCGAGTAAGGATTATTATCATTGACAGAAATCACAAAATGATCTGAAACACCAATGATCTGAAAAGTGTATTTTTTTGTAGCTGTGATATACGGTTGATTATTCGCATCTAATAGAAAAGTCTGTAAACTTGATATTGGTGAAAACGCTATATTATCATACTGTTGCGTAAATAATAAAGTACCATTTATTCCTTCCCCATCATATACATTTAAAATAAGATCTGTATGATTTAGGTTAGAAATATTAACTGTTAGTTCGGTCAAATTTCCAGACTTAACGGTCACAAATGATTGATATACCGTATCTAATGATAAATCACCCGTAGAAATTGGTTGATCCAATTCAATAGCTGCAGTCGTATCTGGATTGCCAACTTGCAAATCATCTCTAAATGGTCGATCTGGACTTCCGCCAGTCAAAAGAACACTATTACCATTCGACAATCTAAGTGTATCGCCAGACAATGTTAAAATCTGCAATTCGTTAGTTGGATCTTTATCCACATCTGGAAAAATTTCAACAGGTAATAATGCTTGATTATCTACTGTAATATTGAGCATAATACTATTACCTGTGTTCAATACTGTACTTGGGATAGGATTAATAGAACCTAAAACCACAAAATACAATCCATCCGTAACGGTGATATTACTGTGTGTTTCCGTCCAAGAACCGATCGTAAATACAATACTTTTAGTCCCATTCACAGGCGAACCATTATTTGTAAGGCGACCTTGAAAGGGTATTTTGTGTGTAGTTGATACTTGTGAGAGCTGTGTTAATGCTCCATTATTTGATAAAAATGTATGATTGAGTTTTTCACTCGTTTCGTTGACATTACGTGATGAAAACGCGCTGATGACAACTAGAAAACTAAGTAAACCACCTAGTTTCAATAAGAATTTCTGGTTAAATTGTTGCATGGTACAATAATTTTTTTTAAAAAAAATAAAGTAATTATTAAGGTTTCTCTTTAGTCAAGGCATAGCAATGGCTAGTATCACTCCTTACAGGAGCAATACCAGTTTTACTATTAAAAAAAAAATTATTCTTTTATGATTAACTTATGAGTATCAATAGGCTTATCATTTTTGCTCAATTGAAGTAGATATAATCCACTTTGTAATTCAAAAGGTGTCCATTGAAAAATATGCTCGCCTGCTTGTTGTTTCGTTACTGATTGAATAATTCTTCTTCTTCCCAAAGGATCAATTAGTGCTATTCCTATTTTTTCATCGGCATCAAGGTGATAATGAATATTGACATATGAATCTCTTTTACTCGTCGGATTAGGAAAAATCTTTACGATTTTACTATGTTTTAATTCAATATTAGATGTACTAACTGTTTTTTCAATGATATTCAATACAAATGGAACTTGGATGTTACCTAAATTATCGTCTTCAATAAAAGTGACTTGCTCTAGTGCAGGTAATATCCTTCCATTTTCATCTAAAACTTTAAATTCAATAAGATCATTTGCTTTTCCATGTACCGTCAAGTAAAAGACATATTCGTTTAAATCTTGTTGATATTCTAATAGTGCAGTACCTCGGCATTCTCCATTAACAAAAGCTCCAATAACAGCATCGGTATCTTTAAATAATTCATTGTCTTTACTTACTTTTCCTGTCATTGTGATATTATTGGAATGTAATCTTGGATTGTAAGACCAGAGTTGATTATTTTTTGCAACTACTTGAGAACCAGTATTAAAAATTGTGTTTTGATTAACTAATTTTGCTAATTGATAAATAGTCAGCGTATCAGCTTGATTTAGGAATAATTTTACTCCTTCTCCTGCTGCAACACTAGACATACTACCATACCAGTGAATAACACTATCATAGATTGCAAATCCTGTTTGAGTTTTACAAGCATCATTCTGGCTAATAGCCAAAGATTGTGTAAGAGTATCAATTGATTTTGTATCAGTATTGTTAAATCCAATCCAATTCCAGCCCGCTTGAAGTGCAATATTAGTCGTATCAACCAATTGCCCAGTAATACTAATAGTGTCTGCCTGTGAAATAAAAACTTTATATAATTTACCTGTTTCCAAATTTCCTAATCCCCACCAACCTACACTAGGAATGTAAGTTGCAAAACCTGTATGTGATTTCACATAATCATTCGATGTTGGACTATTCAGGCCGCTGAGTATGGCATTAATATCCATATTATCCGCTTCTACAAAAAATGAGATCCAATTCCAACCCGCATTGAGATACAAGATTTGAGTAACAGTGTGTTGAATATATATTGGAATTTCTAATTCGGATGAACAGCCTGTATTAGAAGTAGCTAAGACTTGAACTATCCCACTACTATCTCCAAAATCAACAACTATTTCATGTGTTCCTTGACCACTTAAAATGATAGCGTCATTAGGCACTAACCAATTATAAGTAATATTAGATAACGAATCAACAGAATAAGTCAAGGTATCACTATTCGCTGAAATTAAAGTATCTCCTGTTATCTGAAAAATATTGGGGACAGAACCATTTGAAATAGTGATGGTATTTGAACTATCTGTACAACTAGAATTAGATGCAATTACTTGGTAAGTAGCCGCTCCAGTAGTAGAGTAGCTATTTCCTAAAAATGCAATCGGATTCCCATTTTCAAGCCACTGAATATTTGTATTTGGCGAAACAGACAAACTAATCACAGATGTATCTCCACTACAAATACTTAATTCATTGACAGATAAAGATGCTATAGGACAAGTCAAACCATTAGCCGTATTACTATAAGCGCTATAAGTGTTAAGACCGATAGCTCTTACTTTTGCATAATACCTCTCTCCAGCTTGTAAATTATCAATAATATATGATGTAGTATTATGAGAGATATTACCAATTGTACTAAATATAACTCCATCGGAAGATCCGAATATTTCATAACCTAATTCATTAGTTGCATTATCAGACCAATTTAATAATAACTGTTGAGCATTAAGTGTAGTTATTGACAAGTTAGTAGGAACTGCTATAAAATCAGTTAGAATAATACTAACTGACTGTGTAGTGTATTCTCCAAGTGTGTCTCTAGTCGTAATATCGAAGATATAAGTTCCTGCTGCAAGTAAATTAATGTCTTGTATTATTATGTATCCCTTCAATGTATCCAAATAAGTTCCAATAGGTAAATTTCCGTTAGTCAAAAAAGCATAAACAATATCGCCATCAGCATCCGTGACATTAGCTAAAGTATCGCCTTGTGAGAGGTTAGACATCAAGCCAGAATAAGATGAATATACCGCTTCCTTATCTGGAAGGCTAGATTCTTTTACAACTAATACTGTTATAGAATCTGGAACTTGATTTGCTGTAACTTGATAAACATTCGTACCTAATGGATTGACTGGACTAGTTAATTCAACCCAATCATTTTGATAATTATCCCAAGTGGCAACAACTGTTTTTAATCTATTATAATTAGGAAGTTCGTCTGTTTCATTCCACTGAAGATCAATATCTAAAGAACTCCCTAAAACACCATCATTTATCAACCATGTTCTATTAACTTTTCCTGTAGTAGACGATCCATAACTTGATGTATCTATTGCAATTGCTCCAATAGTACTCCCCACACTATTGTTAGTAATCGTTAATGGATTATAAATGCTTTGTCCAATCGGAAAATCAATACTTCCCATGCTATTAATGTATTGACGCAACTCACCTCCTCCATTAGTATGTATATATTTCTGAGCATCATAACCTACAATACTCCCACTATTTTCAATCGTTAAATCAAAGCTATTCAAGTCAATAGCACCATTAACAAATTCTAACTTTGTCTCAACACTAACTACATCAGTCAATTTCAAATTGGATGTATTTTGAACTTTAATAATATTAAAAGCTCCTTCCAATTCTTGTTGACCAGCTCCATCAAAAATAACCTCCCCATTTCCTGATACATCAGCATTAGGTCCACTAGTCCAATGACCTCGAACATAGGAGTTTCCTTCATTTGTATAATTTGTCTCATTATTAACACTAGCACTGAAGGTAGCTGAATATCCAGTATTTAGATTTACACTATAACCATCTTTGAGTGAAACCAAATAGATATTGGATACAATAGGATATGTAGTCGCACATGACACACTACTTTCAGTACCATCTCCGTAATTATTAATAGCATAGATTTTGAAGCATACTTGCTGCTGTGGTGAAAAATCATTCAATTGTAGGCTTGTCCCTATAATAGTATCTAAGTAGGTATAGTTCGTTTGATCTAGTGATTGCATCACGACATATTCATTGGCAAAAGGTATAGCATCAAATGAAAGAGTAATACTACTACTAGATAACGAACTAGTTTGTACATTAATCACTTGAGTTGGAGGTGACTGAGAAGGATTATTCAGTGTGATTGGAGTCGCTATAATATTATTACTAACATCATCTAACTCAGGAATGACATTGGTAGGATCAACAACTGCGATTAAATAATAATTGCCGCCTGCAAATGTATGATCAATATGTAAGGCATTGATGTTTTGAGTGCGTGTTTCTCCTACTGTGGTATAATTATGAGTTCCATATCTCAATCGAGTATCAACTAACGGATCAACTTGGTTATCGGTAGATAACCAAACTTCATATCTATATGTAATATTTGAAACCAGTGCGTTTCCGATATTTTGATAAATAAAATTGGAATTAAAATAATCTCCTGTGTTGATATTCGTACTAATTGGCGTATAGCTTTGTGCCACAAAATCCGCGACTTGTATCGTAATTGGAATAGCCAATTCATTATTAGTTTCATCACTTTCTAATATTTCATCATTGCCATCAGCTTTTACAATAACATAATACTGCCCATGAGTAACATTCGCTGGCAGGTTGATATTTCTGAAAGTATTAACCTGACTACCTGCATTGATACCACTATAAATAGTCTTTACTTCCGATAACAACAAATCTGATCCATCTAGTGATTGATCACTAGACAAATAAAATGATACATCAAAAGTATTTGCATCTCCATTTCCTTGATTTTTCAATGTAAAAGAAGTATATAAGCCATTTAAATCTGTAATCGGAAACTGAGAAGGGTTAGTATTAGCAGTAGTCACAATTAAATCTGATGGATTAGCTATTGTTGTTACAGGTACTAAAACATAATTGCTTGCGCCACTTGAATTATAGGCTGTAATCCGATAAACATAAGTAGTATTACCAGTCAAATTATTATCTTGATAATCTGTATTATCACTTCCCAATAAAGTAGTTACTAAAGTGAAATTAGATTGATTGCTTATTAAAGCTCTCTCAATAGTATAGAAATTGGCACTTTCTATCTCATCAAACTCTATTCTTACTTGACTACTTGAGATTGGGGTAGCTACTGCATTTTGAGGTGTAGAGGGCGGTGTTGATGGTTCTACTGTAATGGTAAACTGCCCAGATGATATATTCCCATTATTATCTCCCGAAACCGTGAAAAATATTATGTCTGTTGCTTGATTTACGGAAGGAGGAGTAAAAGTAATAGAACTATGAACAGCATCATTAGAGGAAACTGTTCCATTTTCAAAAGCCCAATAAAAATATAAAACATCGCCATCTGTATCCGTTAGACTAGGATGCGAAAGCGTTAATGTTTGGTTATCTAATATCGTTATATTATTACCACCGCTCAATGATAAATTTGATGGGGCATTACCTAAAGAACTACCTAATTGTTCAAAATTGGTTCCTATTCTGATGAAATTATTATTGCTACTACCACTCACAATAGCTTGAGGGCTGCCATTAGGCATTGGGGAAGGATTTGTTTGTAACTGCTTCGCCATAAATGAATTAAACACAAACTTAGCAGCTTCTCCTTTAGTCGTTTTCCCTAATGGTTTGAATGTCTCATCTGGATAACCTGATAAAATGTATTCAGGCATATCGCATTTTAAAAATAACCAACACGTTTCTGATTGATATCCTTTTACGGTGTTAAGCAATGTTTCTATATGGGTTTTAAAAATGTTGGTACTAATGTCTGATTTTGTAATCGTTGGATTAGTAATAGTAGGTAAGGATAGACCATTTACTATTATTTTAGAAAGCTCCCCTCTAGTCACATCCCAATCTGGGTTAAAGTCTGGATTTGCGGAAATTACGCCTGCATTTCTTAAAGATTGGATTTCTTTGAATAATGGATGGCAAATATCAATATCATTGAACCGAGCACCTGACAAATCAACGTCTATAAGACCTAATTGATGTGCCGCATTAAAAACCCAAACAGCCATCTCTCCACGAGTGATATTGGTTTCAGGATTAAAAGTACCATCAGTTTCTTCCATTATACCACTTACTACACATTTATCTATGTAATCTTTAAAGACATGTCCTTGAGGAACATCAGAAAAATCATTAATCAAATAAACTTGCTTATGACCATAAGCATGCCAACGAGTGGTACTACCTCCGTAAAAATATTCTACATCAAATTCAATATTTAACCCAGCAGTAGTGCTCGAAAATGTATTTGCAGGAATAACTACATCAAAAGAAAAGCCATCTGTATCTCTTTGCCAATTAGAAAAATTCAACCCAGCCGTTATTCCTCCTATTTTAAAAGTTTTAATATAGTTGGAAATTTGTGCATCTGACAAAGATGTAGGAAGTTGTAATACATCAAAATTATTGGATGCATAAGCATATTCATCTGGCTTACATTTAACTGTTACAGTGTTTGCCTTAGTGTTGTAGCCTCCGATAATATCTATTCTATCATTAATAAGAAAAGCAGAAAAAGGATGAGAGTTATAATAATGACTGTATTCAGGAACGCCATTATTTGTTTCTACTTCATAAAAGCAAGTAGGAATAGATTCTTGCCAATGAGAAGTATTTGTCTTCCAAACTGCATTATTAGGAAGAGCTTCCACTTGATAATGCAAATGTGATGCGGATGACCATCCAGAATTTCCAATCAAACCTATCGCCTGCCCTTGACGAACATATTGATTTTTAGTCACTGATACGCCGTTTTCTTTTAAATGCATATATAAGCCATAAGTATTATCCCCATGATCAATGACTACTCTATTTACATTTCTTGAACAACTTATTGATGAACAATTCCCGTCTTGATGATGATGAGCCACATTGACTACTACTCCTGCTCTTGTGGCATAGATCGTTTCTCCATCAGACATCACAAAGTCAAATGCCTCCTTCCCATTGTTATAATGCGACCAATCGTTAATATGCGAAGGCGGAGGCTGCGGGTTATTACTTTCATTACTTTGTGAGCATTTTTCAGTATCAGATGGACTAAAAGGTAACTTATATAATGGCGGTGAAGGTTGAGTTGGATTCTGTCCATTGACCTGTGTAAAAAGGCATAGCATGACCAACCAAACCAACCATATTGATTTACTATAATATCTCATGATATTTTTAGATTTTAAATGTTATGCAATTGAATAAGCTAGTTTTTTACGTGGATACCCAAATGCACCAATAGCAATCATCATAAGTAACATTCCCCCAAATCCAGCTATAAGCCATGTATTGAGTGATTGCTGTTGCTCTAATCCTTCATATTTTGCTGTCAATTTTGAAGTGTTATGCACTAAAGCTGTATGTTCGCTGTGTAGTTCTTTTACAGCCTCAATTAAAATAACGGACAATTTAGTGTAATCCACAGATTTGTATCCCTTTCCGTCTGTAAGGACTAATTCAGGAAAGCCAGCTTCTTCCAATTCTTGAGCGATTACACCGATTTGTCTCACTTCTTTAAAGTTCATTTCAGGGAAAGTTTCGTTACGCCAATCAAAATAAACACCATTGATTTTATTTAATTTATCTAAAGCTGATGCAAGCTTTTCTATATTCTTTTTATAACGACGATCACTACATTGAGACAAGCTTTGATTATAGCAAATATCGCCTCCCTCAAATCTAAACTGGGAATAATTTTGATGAGCTTCAAACTTAAGCATTGGATTACCATTGTATGTACCATTGACAATCGTATATTCATCAGCCCCCCATGAACTACTAGAACTAGAAGGAGAAACCGATTTAAAGGTGATTTCACCATCTTCATCAATCAAAAGATCTCCTTCTACTATTACATCATCATCTAAGTAGATATGATCAGCATCTCCCATTGTATTGATTAGAAAAACATCATTTCTAAGCCCCATTTCAGCATATTGACCTGAACTTCCAGTACTCTTATGAAATTTCAGCGGGTCATTATCATTTGAATAAATGTGCAATTCGCCATCTTCAACCCCATTTTTACCCAATGTAAGCGTCTCTTGTACTGTCAGATCATTTTGAAAAGTAAAGTTCCCAGTAATTATCTCATTAATATTATCATGTAAAACAGTACTTGGTACACTACTAGCCGTAAGTGATGACCAAGATGAATTGTTATTTGAGAACTCTAAATCATTCGCATTAACTCGAAGCCATCCTGACACTCCTAATTGAATAGTTTGATTTGATAGTACCGAAAAAAGATTAGTATTTGTTGCCTCATTTTTTACTTCTAAGGCTTTTACTTGAGCACTTAATTGTGCTATTGGGATAACCATGATTATCACAGCTAGTAATAGTATAATTTTTTTCATCATTAATGATTTTTTTTATAAAAAATATATTTTCAAAAAACTATTTGCATTTCAACTCTAAGTATGACATAAGGACTTAAAAGGGTTGAATACTAATATTATCGTTGGAGTGATTAATACACTATTGATATCAGTTACAATATTTTATATTTTTGAAAATCAATGTGCAAGTAGAAGTTCTTGGTTATATATCAAATTTTATCGCAATATTTGCTAAATTTGGTATTCGTTTTCCGTTAGTAGTTTTTAGTATGATTTGATAATTAAAGCCTATCATTTGACTAAATACTTTTGTAGAGGATATTATAGAAAAGAGTAATAGAATTATCTTTTTCATTGTGATTATTTTATGATTCTTTATTAAGAATAACTACGCATTCAATATACAATCATCAATGACGATATTAAATCACAACTTTTATTAAAAATGACTAATCAAAAAACGACATGAGAGAAACTGAGATATGTAGATAATAATCTAAAAAACACTTCAAATAACAATTTATAGTTATAATTATATGTATGCTATTAAAAATCAATTTTTAAGATAAAAAAAATATCAATATTCAATAAAATAAGATTAACCTAAAGATAAGGATTGAGTAAAAATAATGTCTATTAATATTCTCTATTAAAAACTTAAAAACCTTCATTATGAAACACTCTAAACTCTATTATTTATTATTACAACTGTCAAAAACAAAGCGATTGAATGCTTTTCGTAGATTTTTAATGATTAGCAAATCAGAGAAAAGTCCATTAGTACAACTATATGATTTTTGGACAAAAAATAAGCGTTTTCTTAAAGAGGAAAAAATTATACCAGAGGATATTATTAATATTTTGGTGGGCAAAAAAAAATATAAGAGTGCTAATATCCATGATTTTCATAGGAAATTAGTCGAACAAATAGAAAGTTTTTTACTAATCCGTTATCTAACAAAAAACAAAGAACAAAAAGAATACTTGATAATGCAAATTTATCATGATTTAGGGATTGATAAATATTATTCTGCTACATTTGAAAAAATAGAAAAGAAAAACAAGCAACAAGAATTTTATAGTATAGCTTCTAAAAAGAAACAATTTGAACTTAATGATTATTATTACTTTGAGTCTTTACATTCTAAACATAATGATAAGACCGCCTCTACACGTTTAGAATTCGCTAATGAAAGTCTTGATAGTTTTTATTGGCTGAAAAAATGCCAATATATTTGTAATATGTATACAATTAAAGTGCAATATAAAGGCGATTATCCACCATATGAAGCCCTTAAAAAAGAATTAGAATTAGTACCTATTTCTCTTGTTGATAAGAGTTATCCACTACAATTTTATCATACTGCTGCCACTTTTTTTCATAGAAAAGACAACAATAAAATATTAAATGATGATGCATATTATAGATTTAAAAACTCATTTTTTAGTATAGTCAACGATCATATAATAGATGGTGCAATGGATATGTTTAATTTGTTAATGCATATTTCTACATTGTTTTTTACTTCTACTTCGCTCACCCATGAAATATTGGACCTATACGAAAAAGGTTTAGAAACTAAAGTAATTATTGAAAAAGATGGTACAATGCCCATAGATCATTTTATGAATATTGTTGATATACAGATAGCTTTTGGCAATGTTGAAGCAGTTAAAAAATTTATAGCACTCGAATTTATACCTTTAACACAATCCGAGGAAGAAAAAGCTAATGTTAGGCAATTGTTAGAGGCTTTTTTACTATTTAGTCAAAAAAAATACGTTGAAACAGCCGCTATTTTGTCTCAACTTGATTTATTCCAGTTTAATGATTTTTCTTATGGTTTGCGAAAGCATACATTGAGTGTTAGAAATCATTATGAAGCATGGGAAACTAACGCTTATTCGGATGCCGTAGAAAAATTTGACACTGCTTGTCATACATTAAAAGTCTATGTGAATAGAAAACGAGCAGCGCAAAAAATTGCTATAGAACAAGAACAACAACATCTTAATTTCATCAAGATGATAAAGAAGATTAGTGATGCAAATGCTTTAAAAATCAGTAAAAAAGTACTCAAAGCAGAATTAAAAAGTATGACAGTTGTCTGCTCTAATTGGTTAACTAGTAAAATCTAGTTAACCAATTAGAGTCTTTTTCCTTTTTCTATACCACCAAAAAACTAAGCCAATCACCAATACAATTGAAGCAATTGTCCAATAAATAGAATAACCGTGCTTTACTATTGGGTTATAATCTCCCATATTGATAAATGCAGCCCAAAAAACAGGATGTGCCATAGCTCCATCTGCACTTTCTAAATATTGTAGTTTTGCCGTACGTAATGCTTGCGGTTTAGCCTCTCCTTGTTTTAAGGATTTGTAAAACGTTTTCATTATGTTTAATGATGATAATTCATCCACTTTCCATTGAGAAGCAACTATACTTTTTGCCCCTGCATAAGTACAAGCATGAGCAAGTCCAACTAGTCCTTCTCCTTCTTCAATTTTTCCAGTTCCAGTTTCACAAGCACTTAATACGATCATTTCCGCATTCATCTTAAAATTGTATATTTCGCCCGCGGTTAAATACCCATCATCTAAACTATCAGTTGGATTATCTGTAAAAAGAATACCAGAAAAACGTGGTAATGTATCTATTGCTTGGGCATGACTACTTATGTGTATGATCCTATGTTCTTTTGCTAATTCTTTAAATTTAGTTTCTGTTGCTTCTTCTCCAAATAATAATTTACAACCAATAATTGTATTGATACTTTCTATTTCTTGTTTACCATGGAGCATTCCTATTTTAGGTTCTCTCCCCAAAACACTTCTCTCGCCACTGACTGAAGGTGCAAATGCCAATACCTTATTATTAATATTTTGAGGTATTTTTCGTTCAATTATATGCTTTAGAAGCGTTGATGAATACGCATATGTAAACTCATGATCTTTGATTAAGAACGGATAGCTATTGAAATCATTTTTATTCTTAGGAACGTCTTTTAATAGAATATCAAAAGGCACGTGAAAAATAGATTTATGAGGAATAATAATAATATTTTGAGGTAAGTCTAGTTGATTTGCTATTGGTTTAATTAATTTTTGATAAAGTTCATTAGCATTTTTTATATAACTTTTGTTGTGATTTTGAACAATTTTGGAAGTTTGATTAGTTCCATCAATGGAAGTTCGAATGCTTATATTTAGATTTTGAATCATCGCTTGAAAAGTGCTATCAATTGGAATTGGTATGATATCAAACCTTTGTTTGGTGATAAGATAAGTTAATAAGGTACTATCACTAATTAGGTATTCAACAATACAATTATCCTCATTTAACATTTTTTGGATTTCATCAACAGAAGATGTTTTGGTATTGTACCTCATTTGAAAATAAAGGGGATTATCTTTCTCCATTTCTTTCTTTAAAGATTGATATTTAACTTCTTGAGCTCTTAAATCTAGCTCTAATTGTTTTCTTTGAATCTCTTCCTTTTCTTTTATTACCAAATTTTTTATGTATATTATTTCTGCTCGAAGTTCTCCTTCTTTTACCAAAAGGGAATCTTCAATGCCTGAAAAACGAACTGCCTCATTGGTATTAAAGCTCTCAAGTAAATCAAAACTTCTTCCTTTTTCTACCAATTCAAAACTTCGAGTTTTATATTTTTCTTCTTTAAACTCTTGCCATAGTTCAAAATTAACCTGTGCCGCTTCTTGATAAATATGGGTATATCGCTTTACAAAACCATATTTAGGCATATCTAAGATATATTGAAGTCTTAAATCTTCAATAAGTGCTAGTGTAATATCAAACGAATTCTTGGATTGAAGAAGAAATTCTGCACTATTATCCAGTTTAGCTAGATTATGAATGACTTGTGCTTTAGCTGCAAAAAGAGCTATTGTTCTAATTTTTCTTGGTATAAGATCCAAACTAGGATTTGTCTTCCAATCAATCTCATCAATATTCATTGATGTCCATTGATTAATCGCATATTGTATATGAAATAAAGCGTCTTCGTAACGTTTCTGTTCATTATAAGCTCTACCAATATATTCTAATGATCTACTGATACTATTTAAATCTTTTTCAGGAGCGCTTTCTAAAATATTCCAGCTTTTCTTAAAATAATCAATAGCTATATCATATTCTTTTTTTTCATAGTAAAGCTGACCAAAATTAATATACATTATTGAAAGATAATGAGGTCTAACTGACGTTCTCTCTAATAACATATTAAGAGCATCATTTATTAGTTTCATTCCTTCTGTTTTTCTATTTGTATAAGTATAGTAAAGACCCAAATTATAATTTACAAGAGCTAATGCTTCAAAAAGCACATCCTTTTCTCCATTTAAAACATTTTTAGCCTTCATCGTATATTTTATAGCTTCTTCATAATTGTCTTCTGAGCTATAAGCCACTCCTATACTTGAATAGATTGTTGATTTTAAGCTTGGAAACTTTCTATCACTTCTATCAATATATTTTAAAGCTTCGAATTCATATAATATTTCAGAATCTGAATCATTCAAAAGACCATAAATGGTTGCTATATTGTGGTAATTACTAGCTATACTTATGTTTAATCCTGTTTTTTTAGTAATTTCTAATCCTTGTTTCAAATATTTTAACGCCTGTTTAGGGTTTCCTATATAAAAATAATGTACTCCCAAATTGTTAATAACTTCGCCTATTCTACCATGTTCAGCGTGAAAAAAAATGGAATACATATTTTTTGCCCTAGTATAGTAAAATTTTTGTTTGTGATAATGTCCTTTTTTTCCGTAAAAATACCCTATATTATGATAACAAACACCTATGTATGGGTGTTTTCCATTCCATACTTTTTTTAATATACCTAAAGCCTTTTTATAAGCATCCATTTCTTTTTGAGCTTCTTGCATATCTCCATAACAATACCCCAAATCACTATATAGCTCACCTAATAATGCACGGTCATTAATTTTTTCTGATAAGCTTATTCCTTTTTTTAGTGTTGTTACTGCATCATTAAATTCTACCCTAAAGTTAGCATTCATACCTAAGTGCTGGTAAGTACGTATTATCACAGGATGCTCCTCTGTTTGTAGTATTTCTAATTGTTGTTTTAAAGCACTTTCAAAATGAGTTTTACCTAGATTAAACCTACCTGTATAATTATAATAAACTCCCATCAAGTAATTATAATTGGCAAATTCAAGGCTTTTAGAAGTATCTACATGTTCTGATATAGCTTTTTTTGTTATTTTTAAATTTTCTGATGCAGCATCAAACTCAAAATCTAATATAAAATTAAAGCTTAGAGTATTCAAAGCCTTAAAATAGGTTTCATTTTTTTTATGTTTTAAAACAGGAAGAATTTCCTCAATAAGAATATTTGATTTTTTAAACCAACCAGAATCTGATTTTGCTATTGCCTCTTCTAACATTTGTACAGAAGAAGTTGTATTTATAGGTGTTTGACTGTAAAGGATAAAAAAAGAAACAAATAAAACAGAGATTAGTAAGCTAAATCTTAGGTAGTGTATTGGTATCATAGAGCTTTCTTTTGTTTTGATATGTTAATTTATTATTTTTATACTTAAAAATATGTTTGATTAGATCAATTAATATAAAATTGCTATAAATGTTGAGTTTTCGTTAAAAAAGATTACGCTATAAAGATGAAAAAAAAGAAATACCAAAAAGAGGAACTACACCAAATGATATTGAAGGGGCAAAATGATAAATCATACAAAATAGCTCTAAATTATATTTATGAGCAAAATCAAGATATTATCGGACGACTTGCCAATACTTTCGATATAGACGAAACAACTGTAAGAAGCGCGTATCACAAAGCGATACTTAAAACTATCACACTTATTATTCAAGAAAAAACAACAATTAATAATTTTAATGCTTTTCTATATCGAGTTACCCGATGGGAAGTAAAAGATGCCAAAAGAAAAATTCGCTTAACTCAAGAAAGAGAAGGTGGGCTTCTAGAAAATACCAACCCAAAAACAACAAATAAAGGATCCATGAATGAAGTTCAAGATTTCTTTAATAAATATTTATTATCAGCTATTGGAAAAGTATGCAATGAGATATTGTTGAAAAATGCGCTAGGTTTTAGCCATGAAGAAATTAGTAAACAACTCGATTTTGAATTAGTACAATGCAGAGTTAGATTATATCGTTGTAAAAAACAACTTCAAAAAATGCTTTCTTCTAATTCAGGTTTACAAAGTGAATTAAAAACACTTCTATCATGAAATCATTAAAATATCAAAACGAAATTATATATTTCCTAACTGGTCAATTAAATGATCAAGAGATAGAGGCATTTTATGAATTACTAGATACAGATAAACAGGCCAGAGAAGAACTTGAATGGTTCGAGGGAGAAATAAAAATAAAAAGCCCGACTAATTTAGGCTTAAATTTGGATGCCGCGACATTACAACAGTTAGAAACTCACATACAAACCGAATTACTTATTGAGGAATTAGCAATAAGTTCACTAAATATCAGTCCCGAAATTACTAATGATTTAGATGGTTTTAATAGCAATAAAAGCAAAACTGATAAGGCAGGATATTTTTTCAATAAAAATGTTAGGTTTATTTTTATTACAATAATAGGTTTGTTTATTATTAGCATAATCTGGTGGTTTAATCAACCTTGTATGACAGAAATCAACTTAACTTCAAAATATAATTATACAATTACTACTACTCAAAAAAGTATGGACACAATAAGCTCTTCAACTGCTTTAGATAATTATAAAGAAGGCATTGATATGTATAAAGAAGGATTATTCGATACTCCTTCAATATTTCAGGATGTGATCAAAATATTTGAGAAAATTCAGTATGGGGATTCATTATATTGGAGAAGTCAATCTTATATAGGTCATTGTTATTTCAATCTTGGTAATTTTGAAAAAGCTAATGATCAATTTACTTTTTTAAGCCAAAACACAGAAAATATATTAACAGAAGATAGTAAGGAATTTAAAGAAGAAATCAATTGGTATTTAGGCTTGAGTTATCTGGGTATTAATAATTTTACGAAAGGACAAAATATTATTGAAGCAGTAGCAAAGAAAACAGATAGTTCTTATCAAAGTAGAGCAAAGGGTTTAGTAAGTCAACTTTCTGATAAGAGTTGTAGGATAGTTATCAAATAAGGGACATAATGATTTTCTGTACTTTCCATATCAATAAGAGTTTTTGTGTAACCTTATTTTAGGACGGGACAACAATAAAAAAAGAGTGATTAGCCTCTAGAAAGCTAATCACTCTTTTTCATACTTAAATCGTTAGATTATCAATCCTTATCAACGGTTGACTTTAATCAATTGTTCAATCTGAAAATCAGAAGACTTCACAACTAAAAGGTAGTTTCCGTTTATCACATTAATATCCGTAAAATCAACGGTTAAATCAGTCGTTATTTTCTCAGCTATAATTTGACCATCTAATGTTACTAATTGAAGAGTGATCAAAATAGGGCAACCATCATCCTCCCAAGTGACAGGTATATTTACCTCTCCAGAATTGTCAGTAAGCCCTTGATAAATCAATACGATAGTATGTAAGGCTTTTTCTATATGATGCGCTTTCGCTTCAAAATTGTATGAATATATAGACCCAAAAATATTTATTTCTGATCGATTTGCAGGGGTATTAAAAGTGCCTGCTTGTAAACTATTTGGGCAAAAAAATCCCATTAAGGCTATCATAAAAATAGCCAATTTAACTGTTATGCTCATCTTAAATTTTATTTTATTTGCTCCAAATCTAAAAATCATAAACCACTAATAATCAATGATTTGATTTTCATTTAGAGCATAGAATTCCTATTAACCTCTTTATGAGGTATTCTTAGAATACTTGTTAAATAATTAAACTGGATTGGACAAATCCTGTTCTAATTGATGTATGGTACTTACTAATTTTGGTATTGGTTTAGCTTTTAATGTGTTCTTGAACGTTCACTGATTTAATGCGCAAAAAATCAATTAGGTAACTACCTAATTCTTATTTTGTGAAGTTAATTTTTTCAACCAAAGGTTAAGTATGATAAATTGTTAGTAATTACTTACA
>CAKZLL010000040.1 GCA_937125475.1 uncultured Saprospiraceae bacterium
TAGATAATTATGGTTTTAATATTCAACAAAGTAAGGATGGCAAAGATTGGGAGGGTATTGGATTTGTAGAAGGAAAAGGCACAACAACCAGTAGAAATCAATATCGCTTTGTAGATCATAATCCTATGGATGGTAAGAATTATTACAGGTTAGAACAAATGGATTTTGATGGAAATATGAATTATTCAACGATTATCAATATTGATATTTCGATTTCTAATGCTGTTTGCCATATTTTTCCAAATCCAGTTCAGGACATTTTATATATCGTTAATGGAAAAGGGCAAGCAACAATTTATAACTTGTTAGGGCAGCCAATTAAAAACTGGGAAATTAATGCTACAAAAACTAGTATAAATACCAATCATTTGCCAAATGGTCAATACATCTTACAAATTCAAAAAACGACTGGTGAAACAGTTATTAAACGGTTTGTTCGCTAAATTTTGTTTTTTAAGCGTATTAAATATGAAAAATCATTTGTATATTTAGTAGCCTTTATAAAATAAATAATATGGAGAAAGAAGTGACTAAACTCTTTGTAGATGAAATGACACAGCAGAAGATGTATAAAATCTTTGGCTTGCGTGTTGTTAAAAAAATGAAAGAGTTAGAGGATTGGTTAAATACTCCAATTAAACTCACTTCTACTGAGGAATTGATTTGTAATTATTATCAAGATCAATTATTGGATAATATTAATAATTGGAATGAACAAGAGTTATCTTTAGGTTTTATTGGACCAATTTTAAATCTAGTAAAATTTAAAGTTCCATATAAAATTACATTTTTTGCTCAGCGACCTGTATCAGTACAAATTGGTAATTATGAATTGTATGGTAAACCAGATGGTATGTTGGCAAGTGGTTTTCATGAGCCAGAAGTACCATATTTTAGCTTTCAGGAATTTAAAAAAGATGTGACTAGTAGTGGTGATCCTATTGGTCAAAATCTTGCAGCAATGCTCGTCGGTCAATGTTTAAATGAAGAAAAAACACCTATTTATGGTTGTTATGTAGTAGGGAGATTATGGTATTTTATGATGCTGAAAGAGAAAGAGTATGCAATTAGTAAAGCCTATACTGCTGATGATGACGAAATTATAGATATAGTGAAAAAACTGAAAAGTTTGCGAGATATTTTATTTAAAAAGATAAATTATAATATTACAGACGAATAATAAAATGAGCAAATTAAAAATAAATCAAAATCCGCAAGTCCAACTAAAATTAGAAACTTACCCAAAAGAGGTACAAGCTAAATTGAATGATTTGCGGATTTTAATTCTCGAAACTGCCTCTGAAAATGATACAATTAAAGAAATAGAAGAAACACTCAAATGGGGCGAGCCGAGTTATTTGGTTAAAAAAGGTAGTACTATTAGAATGGATTGGAAATCTAAAACACCTGATCAATATGCAATGTATTTCAAATGTACGAGCAAATTAGTACCAACGTTTAAAGCCGTTTTTGGAGATACATTCAAGTATGAAAAAAATCGAGCTATTGTATTTGACATGAATGATGACGTTCCTAAAATGGCATTAAAAGAGTGCATTGAATTGGCTTTAAAGTACCATACAATCAAAAATAAGCCCTTTTTAGGTAAAGAAACGAATGATTAGGAATTGAGGGATGATTGTTTAAACGTTAATAAATAGTCTTACTTTTGCATTTATGAACATTCATTCATATATTTGTAGAATGGAAGTAAATTCATCATATAAGATAGATGAGGTGGAAGCTAAGCGATTACAAAAAGTAGCTTTTATTCTTAAAACAGTGGCTCATCCAACAAGATTAGGCATTATTAAGTTACTAGAAGTCAATAAACATTTGTCTGTCACTCAAATTTGTAATGAATTAAGTACAGAACAATCACTAACTTCTCATCATTTACAAAATATGCATTTAAAAGGTATTTTAAGTGTAGAAAGACAAGGAAGAAGTCGAATGTATTCCTTAAAAGAACGCGATGTCTCTCTAATTATTGATTGTTTGGATAATTGTCAATGTAATATTCAATTTTAAGCGAAAGCCAAAAAAAAGTACATTCAAGTACTTTTTTTTGGCTTTATAGTATGAATTAATGTTTATATGTTGTTTGATTTTAATGTCGATTTTTAATATAATAAGGGTAACATTTAAGCGCGATCCAATAACAGGCTTGACTGTTGATACTTATTTCGCAAGGCATATCAAGACACTTAGCAATTGGGGCAAAAACTAAGGATAATAATTAATGAATGAAAATTAGAATAAAAGGTAATTCTGTTAGATTGAGATTGACACAAACAGAAATCAATACTTTTGCAGAAAAAGGCACAATTTCGGAAGTTATCTGTTTTGGAAGTTTAGCGAATCAGAAATTGACTTACACTTTAGTAAAAGGAACAACCAATGAATTTGACGCTAAATATCAGGAAAATGAAATCAAAATAACGCTTCCGAATAATCAAGCCTCCATTTGGACGAGTACTAATTTAGTGAGTTTAGAAGCTAAAATCGCTATTTCCGATGAAGAAAAATTACTAATCTTGGTGGAAAAAGACTTCAAATGCCTTCAACCGAGGGCGAATGAGGATGAAACTGATCACTATCCACATCCAAATGAAGGGGAAATATTTTGCTAGAAATGTTTTAGGTTGGTTATTTAAGTATGATTTAAATCCTATTTTTAGAGATAGAAATAATAAAATTTTCTACGGTCTCACTCCATCAGCTGCCGCAGAACAAGTCTAATGTTTGAATGAATAACTTGCAATCATGAAGAAATTATTATTATTTGCCCCGTTTATCTTGTTTTTTTCCTGTAAAGAAAAAGCAAAAACTTACATGCCTTCGCCCAATTGGGAAGATCAAATTATCTATTTTATAATGACGGATCGTTTCTTTGATGGCAATCAAAATAATAATGATTTAGGTCAAAGTGAATATGATCTCAATGATCCTGTCAAGTTTCAAGGTGGTGATTTAGAAGGCATTCAGCAGAATTTGGATTATTTGCAAGATCTGGGTATAACTGGAGTTTGGATTACACCTCCTGTTCTAAATCAATGGTGGAATCCTGATAAAAACTTCATAGGTTATCATGGTTATTGGGCATCCGATTTCTCAAAAGTTGATCCGCATTTTGGGACTTTAGCGAGTTATCAAGCTTTGTCTAAAGCGTTGCATAATCAGAATATGTACTTAATCCAGGATGTAGTAACTAATCACACGGGCGATTATTTTCGATATATTAATGGCTATAATAAAGATAGTGTTACTGCTTTTTACCACAATTACGGACAGCCTGCACAACCGCCTTTTGATCAAAATGATCCTAATAATCCAGCTCATTTAAAAGCTAATATTTATCATTTTACGCCAATCATTGGCGATTATAATAATCCTACAGAAATTCTGACGGGGCAATTATCCGATCTTGATGATTTAAATACAACACATCCTTTGGTGCGTCAAACTTTGGGCGATGCGTTTCGGTTTTGGATCAAAAATGTTGATGTTGATGGGTTTCGATTTGATACACCGATCTATGTCGAGCATAATTTTTGGCATTCATTTTTGCATAATAAAGACACGGCTAATCTGGGTATGAACCTTTTTGCGCAGCAATTAGGGAAAGAAAAATTCTATACATTTGGTGAAACTTGGGTACAATCAAAGCCTTTTGAAACCAAAGCAGATCAACGAGCCGCCTCTTATCTTGGCTCAAAAGATCAACCTGAAATGGACGGAGTTCTTAATTTTCCACTACAACAAACGATTGAACGAGTTTTTACGCGCGGTCATTCTACTGATCATTTGACTTACCGATTAGAACAACAAAAAAAGCTATATGCACAGCCAAAAAATCTAGTAAATTTCATTGATAATCATGATATGGCGCGTTTTAGAACTAAAGGATCTGAAGCGGCTTATGAGCAAGCAATGCTTCTGATGATGTCTATCCCAGGCGTTCCTGTGATTTATCAAGGCACGGAACAGGGTTTTACGGAGACGCGAAAAAATATGTTTAATGAGCTTAATAATCAATCGGATGCTTTCCTTTTTATTAAAAAAATGATTGATTTTAGAAAAGCCCATTCTGCTACAAGGAATGGAAAATTAGAAATTATCGCTGATTCTAAATTAGGCAATGGTTTGTTTTTATATCGTTTAAAAAATAAAAATGAAACGCTTTACGTAGCAATGAATACTTTAGAAGAAACGATTATTGTCAATGACCTTGATTTGAAAATGGCAGGTAATTTTGAATTAGAAAAAGTCCTTTCTTTAACTAATAATTGGAAAGCACAAGCAGGAATTAATCAATTAAATTACTTGCAATTAGGTGGGAGAGAAGGATTAGTTTTTAAAATTAGTGAAAGCAAAACAGCTAAAAAAATCACAGGCGGAAGTATTAAAATCAATGAATTGAAATCTTCTAAAGTGAATGACTTGACGATAAAGACAAGCGGAGTTGTTGCGAAAGCTGATAGCGTTTGGGTGATTGTGGATGGCAATTTTGGTGCAGCAAAAAAAGCGGTTTTAAATGATCAAATTTGGAAATCGACTTTGGATTTAAGGAATTTAGAAAATGGAAAACATTATTATCAGGCCTTGGCGTATGATCAAAATCAATTAACTTTTTCGGGGCGAATTTTCTTTGATTTAGAATTGCCTATTGAAACGATTGCTAAAGTGAATGATCTGATAGGTGATGATTCTGGCTTGAGCCAAAAATATGTTTATCCAACGGATTTTACGTTTAAAAATCAAATGGATATCAAAGCGGTTTCTATGCGAAGTGCAGGTAATAATTTTACGCTTGCTATCGAAATGGCTAATCCTATTTCTACCGTTTGGAAACCGACAAATGGCTTTGATCATGTCCAATTTAATGTTTTTATAGATTTACCTAATCGGAAAGGAGGATCTTTTTTACCAAAACAAAACGCTAAAATGCCGAATAATTTAGATTGGGATTATGGTTCGACAATCAACGGCTGGGCAATTACGATGTTCACGCCTGAAAATGCAACAGCCGATAAATATGGAAAAATTAATGGTTCAACGCCTTCTGTCAAAATTATTCCAAGTAAAAATATAATCGAATTGACTTTCGCCGCTTCAACTATTGGTCGTCCAAAATCATTGAAAGGCATGAAAATTTATATCAATACTTGGGATGGTGCAGGTGAAGGCGGTCTTCGTCCATTGCAGCCGAAAGCGGAAGCTTTTACTTTTGGAGGTGGGCATGCGGATGATCCTTTAATTATGGATGATGTATTGATTGAATATTAATTAAAGGTAGGGCAAAGGCATGTTTTTGCCCTACGGATATACATTTTTAAACAATAAAATTAATCTTTACAAATATTCAAAACAAAGTAATCAGATGCGTCATAATGAGAACAAATATCAGTGCAAATTCCGTCTACTTTAATTTTATATTTGCGACTAATTGCGCCTTTTGTTCTAATCATGATGATGAATGAGTTGTTCTAAATTCACTGGTCTGTTTTTTTTTGTCTATTATCTCGCCAAACGACTAATTTATTCAACCCTATTTCAGCATAAAGTAAAACGACAGACATGATCAAAATAAAAGGAAGCATGACAATTCCATACACAAGAAAAACGCTACTTATTAAAGTAATAAAGCTTACTGTATTTTCTTCAATTGGAACATGAATACTTCTCAAAATTTGCACACTATATTGCATGGATAGGAATATGACAACCATAATGACCCAAAGAATCGAGCCTTTTTCGATGAAGCGCCTTGTTTTATTGAAATTATCGGATTTCATTGATTTGTTTTTGAGGTATTCTTAATGCTCTTTTCCGCTATAAATCCACATCGGCTCTGTTTTGCCTGCTCGTTCAAAACCTACTTTTTCATAAAATTCAATCGCTCGCCCGTCCGCTGTTAGCATTTGCATATGAAAATGACCATATTTTTCTTGCATTTTCGCAACAATCATTTGTCCAATTCCCTGACCTTGATAATTCGGATGTACCAATAAATGTGGATAATAAACCACTAAATGACCGTCCGAAATGGCATTGCCCAATCCCAAAAGCGTGTCATTATGCCAAGCCGAAACCAACGAATGGGAATGCATTAACGCGTTATAAAGCTGATTAGGTTTCTTAGCAGAACTCCATTCATTTGCTTGATATAAATCTAAAATTTGCTCAATAGAAATATCTCTTGTTTCTGAAATAATGATTTTCATTTAATGATTTGAATCTATATTTTTTTGTACAATTAACTCCCAATTATTAAGATTTAATGCGACTAAATGCCCTAAGCCTTCGTTGTCTTTATGGACACAACCATTATCAAGATATAGAATTTTTTGCCGCTCTTTTACGTTTTTTTCGATGAAATCTAATGTTTTTACGGCATGACCGACAATTTGAGTTTTCTTTTCTAAAATTTCAGTTTCAAAATCGAATACTACTCTTGGAAAAAGCCCGTTCATTCCGCGATAAAGGCTTTTTTCATGGATTAAAAATTCGGTGTGACTAACCATAAAATCGCCTAAGTCATAACAATATTCAAGGTTGTCAAAAAAGTCTAAATATTCATATAATTTATCACTGAAAAAATCATCCGCATTATTTTTTTCGAGATATTCTTCAAAAAAATCAATTCCACATTGATAAGCCATTAAGAATGATTGTTCATGATTACCTTTTATTGGAAAAACCTGATAACCATCTTTAATCAATTGCATTGTATAATCAATAACCCCTTGACTATCAAGTCCTTTGTCAATCAAATCTCCCAACAAAAATAACTGATCTGTTGGTTGAAGGTCGATTGTTTTGATGAGTTGTTGGTACGTTTTTAAACAACCATGAATATCTCCGATTGCTATTCTTCGACCATTTTCAGGTGGTAGAATAGTTGGAATTTTATATGTCATTGATTAGGTTTTTCTTTTTCAAAGATGATTTGATAAGTAGGCGATTGAACAAGTCTATTATGCATAATTAAAAGTTACATATTCAACATCCATGCCCTCAACCAATTTCAACCAATCCAATACAGATTTCAAATCTTCTAAGAGAGTCTTATTAAGATATGATGGTTTTCTTAATACAGGATGTTCTTTTTTATGATAAGCAGGTCTTTCAGGATAAAAATAATTGCCCCAATTAAAATTATACTTTAACGTCTTATGGTAATCAGGTTGTTCAATTAGCTTTTTGATTAATATTTCGATAACGTTTATTAATTCTTCTGTTTGTGTCCAGCCTTCATTGATACTATCATAATTGTACTCCCAGTCGATTTTTATTTGCTTGATTTTATCCTTGATTCGAGCTATTTCTTTCAAATCATTTTTCGCTTCTGCTTGAGGTAGATGAAAATATTCTAATTCATCCGTTTGAGGTTCTAAATTAATAGGGGATTGCTTAAAAATACTTAAATCTATATCAAAAAACGCTTCAATCTGATGAAATTCACAATTCGGATAAGCCTCAGGACCACACAAAAAATAACAAAAAGATCTACTTGATTTAAAATAAGAGGGATATTTTTTTCCTCTGTTTTTGGTCTGCATATAAACATCTACACCCATTTCTTTTGGTTTTAATTGATTTAATGGAAAAAGCCTCATCAGATAGATAATGGAAAAAGTGTCTAAGATAATAAATAAGTCAATTTTTTAAAAACTACAATAATTAAAGGGAATTAATCCGCCAAATTTCATTTATTTGTAAAAATATAAAAACAATGTTAAAAGATATACCAAATTTAAAAGTAACAAATATAGGCGTAGCAATTGTTCCGCGTGAAGGACAAAACCTTGATAATGAGGTAGATTTGTGGGATGCATATTTAATAAATTTGAAAAAAGATCCTATCTTTAATGTGATTGTTAATGTAACTGGTTATGGCAATTTTCAAAATAAACAGCAGAAAACAGCACCTTTTAGAGTTTTTATTGATGACCTTGCAGGAAATAGTTTTACAAAAATAGAAGCAATTTCTAGTGATGTTTTTCATTTAGCCAATCAATATTGGATTAGTTTTAGATTAGATAATCACATGTTAGATCGGAAATATATCTTTGTACCTGAAAGCATTTCGGAAGAAAATTTTACTGAAATTCCTTTGATTGGAAAAAAAGGTGTTATGATTTTATAGGAAAATTGGTGAAAAAATATTGCCTTGTTCCTTTACAAACCTATTTATCAATAAAATAAATATCTATTATGAAACGAATTTTTCTGATTATATGGATGGTTATTTTGGGGCAGACTTTTGGGTTTGGGCAGTTTTTTTCGCCAACTTACACAACTCCTCCTACTGTTCCAAATGTTCGGACAATGGCAGAATGGGAAGAGATTGAAGCACTTGTAGTCACTTGGACAGGTCAAACAACAGGTTTTTCCAAAATTGTTAAGCAAATCATTCAACATGCTAAAGAGGAAGTCCGTGTTATCGTTGTTTGTAGCGATTCTAATGTGGTTATTCCTCATCTCTCCGCGTCTAATATCACAACGGATAACATTGATTTTATTGAAGGCGTTTACAATAGCGTTTGGGTGCGAGATTATGGCGCAACGACTATTTATGGCAATCAAGTCGACTCGATTTATCTAGTTGATTGGATTTATAATCGTCCGCGTCCGCTTGATGATGGTATTCCGACACTTATCTCAGATTATAAAAATATACCGCTTTATTCTACTACTAGCAATCCGTATGATTTGGTTAATACAGGAGGTAATTTTATGAGCGATGGGCAAGGAACGGCTTTTGCTTCCCGATTAATTATTGCTGAAAATGGCCCTTTCGGACAATATAATCCGACTATTAAAACAGAAATTGAGATAGATTCCGTCATGAAGGAATTCATGGGAATTGATCAGTTTATCAAAACAGAATTAGTACCTTATAACAATATCAATCACATTGATATGTATATGAAATTGCTGAATGAAGAAACGCTTTTGGTGGGAGAATATCCACAAGGCGTAGCGGATGGGCCGCAGATTGAAGCTAATATTCAGCATATTCAAGATAATTATCAATCTGTTTTTGGAACGCCTTATCGTATTATTCGAGTACCAATGCCTCCAGATACTTGTGGCAATTATCCTGATTTTTTTGGCACAAGCTGTTTGGGCGGTCCTCCAATTTATCGAGGACATTACAGGACTTATACCAACTTTGTTTTTATTAATAAAACGGTTTTAGTGCCAGTATATTCTTATCAACACGATACAACCGCACTTAATGTTTTAAGAAAAGAACTACCTGGTTATAAAGTAATTGGCATTGATTGTGACGAAATGATTGGTTTTGGAGGTGCGTTGCATTGCATTACAAAAGCAGTTGGAGTAAAAAATCCGTTATTGATGGTGCATCAGCCTATTCGAGATACAATAGTTCAGCAGCAAGGATATGATATTAAGGCTAAATTTCAACATAATAGCCAAATTAAAAAAGGAACATTATATTATACAACTGACACTGCTTTAGGATTTACGGCATTGTCCATGTTTAATTTATCCGCTTATAATTGGCAAGCAAATATTCCTACTCAACCCGCTGGTACAATCGTTTATTATTATATAAAAGCTGAAAGTTATTCTGGTAAAGAGCAAGTTCGACCAATCACTGCGCCTACTGGTTTTTGGCAATTTGAGGTGCAAAGTCAGACAAATACGAAAGCCGTTTTTGCTTCTACTTTTGAAATGGATTTGATTTATCCTAATCCATCAGGCGATAAGATTTTTATTCCAATTAATAATGAAAAGAAGATAGAAGCTAAGATTGAATTGGTTAATTTAGCTGGGCAAACAATAAAAACAATCCATCAAGGAATGCTTTTTAAAGGACATTTTATATTTGAAACGATTGTTAATGATTTACCAAGTGGTATTTATTTTGTGGCTCTAAAAACTAAAAAAGGAACAAAAACTAGAAAGATTATTGTTAAATAGATACAGTGTTAATTCATGTTTTCTTTAATACTTTTAATTTTATAAACCATAATCGTCTGATCCATCTCTAGAGTGTCGGTTTCATAATGCGTTGAAATATAGGTTTTTATATTCTCCTCATCCGTAATAACTTTATCATTCACAGCTAAGTTTCTGAAATTTTTAACCGAAATAGGTGCTTTTTTTTCATCTATTAATTTTCGGAGATAAAATTGCTCAAAGGCAAAATAATGCTCGGATAAATAGATATGATTATCCACTTCTCGTTTGCCGTTGAATATGTCTCTAAGATAATAAGTCAAATGATATTTAGGATCATCATTAACATCTGGTAAATAACAAACTTCGTTCAGAATTTGGCGATAAGGCGACACACAAATTGCCAAAACTAGCGCGTAAGGCAATATTTTTTGTGTAAAAACTGCGAAACGTAACTCTGATTTGCGCAAAGCATCTAACAACCAATACAACGCAACTGCCGCAACAATTGATAAGAGCGGATACATCGGCATATCATACCAATATAATTTAGTGCCAGCATTAGAAATAATAATTAAAAATAAGCAACTCACGATTAAACAATATGAGACTAAATTACGCAATAAATCTTTTTTCCAAAAAAGCCCTACAACTGCACCAATGACCAAAAGCGGATACCAATTCACAAAATTAATACTCAAAAATCGTTTGTAATACCAAAAAACATCTGTATTTGTATCTACTTTATTGTACCTTCCTGCCCATTCTTCTTCCCAAACTGTCGCTAAATATCCTGGATTATATTGCTCTCGAAGCAAATAATAACTGGCAATTATGCCAAAAAATACCGCTAAATTAATGTAGGATTGTTTTAATTTAAGAGTAGGAATAAGTTGTTTTCTAATAACCATATACAATAAAATCCCAGGAGTGAGGAGCAAACCAGCCACGCCTTTTGTTAATACTGCTAGAGTTAAACCTACGAAAGTGAGATTGAGAAACCGCCGCTTTTTTTGATCGTCTTTTAGTTCAAGATAAAGGAAAAAACAAAGGGTATAAAAAGTTGTAAAAAAGGTCAGCATTCCATCAAATTCACCCGAACGAGCTGCATGTATTTCAACAAATCCTCTCGAAGACACCAAAACAATCACCGAAAGTAAGCCAAACCAATAACTTTGAAAATACTTTATCCCTAGAAATAATAACAAACAACATGTCAAAAATGCACCAATCGCAGCAGGCAAACGAACCGCTAATTCCGTTGTACCTAAGACTTTCATAAAAGTCGTTTGCATCCAAACAACCAAAGGCGGTTTGACATTCCACATATCAGGCTCATAATTGAATGTCGTGACAATCGAATAACCCGTTTTATTCATTTCATAGGAATTAATCGCAATTCTGGACTCGTCCCAATGCCTAATTACTTGTCGATCCAAATGATTGAACAAGGTAAAATAGGTGATTGCGATGAATAAGAGCGCCTTAAAGCCTATGGTAATTTTATTAAAATATTTAGACAAAATACGGGAATTTTTGAACTGTTGTAATGCTATGATACAAACTTACGGCACATTTTTAAGATAATAGAACAGAAAAGAAACATTCAAGCCTAATTTGTTAATCAATGTTATTCAATGCGGACTTAACTCTTTTCAATGCTGGTCGATCCATAACGTGTTTGCCTTCAAAAGTCATCATCTGGAAAGATAAAGCTTGCTCCTTTGCTAATTGACGTTGTTCTTTAATCATTTTTTCCTTAATGAAAGGATCATTTATACCATAAATATAGATGATTTTTTTGGTAGAAAAATAGTCTTTTAAATGAAGGTAAGTAATGTCTTCTGGAATGCGTCCAGCCCAAATAACAACATTGTCACAAACTCTCTGACGCGCATGAAGCCAACGAAAAATCGTCGCAACACCTTGAGAAAAACCTAAAATGGTAATTTTAACATCATCGCTCATTTGTGGCACAAATAAGTCATAAATTGTGTCCATCCAATTACAATAATCCTCAATTTCAACCAATCTATCACCGCTTGTCATCCAAGAAGAAGCGACTGATCCCGTGAAACTTCCACCAAAATAAAAACGCGATAAACCCTCTGGCGCAAGAATAAAAGTATTTTCATCGCTGACCGCATCAAATTTATTAATGAATTTTTTTGCTAATTGACCATAGCCATGACACGCAATCCAAAGATGCTTAATGTGTTTGCCTGCTGTTCCGATTGTCGAATAATGTGCCGTTTTCGGTATTGTAATTTGATGTGATGTTGCCACGTTTTTTAATTGATAGTTGATAATGAATAATTGATAATTTGGAGCGAAGATAATCATTTTTGTATAAAGGATTGGATCGAAGAGATCTGATCCTTAGGCTTTTAAAATTTAGGCGGAAGCAATAAATCGTGAATACGATCACAACTTTTAATATTATGGTCTAAATAAATTGCTGCTTCAATATCTCGGCATTCTCGAGTTGTTAAATGCCAACTCATTGATGCGCTTTCGCTCAATTGACTAGGCGCGTATTCAAACCGTGCTAACTGTATTTTATCTTTTCCGATCAGTTCTGACAAATAACTAAATTCTTCATCTTGATCATAATCTTGAATTTGTCCTGTTTGACCGACCGCGCCCAAAGGATTAAATAATCGGCTGAAAAGCCCTTTCGATTTTGAAATAATTGTATCGCGTCGTTCATCCGCTTGTATCTGAACCAGCAAAACACCAGACGTATTATCATTAATCCAATCTCTAAAAACATTGACAAAACGCAACGCAGAATCAAAACCATAATTATCTCGCCAGCCTGCGTCAATCGCTTCAATAACGGGTTGAGTAGGCAAAACGACGTTCGGCAAAATGTAAGGATAAGTCGCGTTCATTCGCAAAGCTGTGGACAAACGTAAACTATCCGCGCTTTGTTTTTCAAAAAATCGCATAAAATCAATGCCATCTACTTCGAGTGTATTAGTTCGAAAACCAAGCGGCGGTTTCATCATATAAGCTACTTTTTGAGGAGAAATAATGAATCGTCTTGCATCATTTGAAATGGTAGGCGTGACAAACATCATAGGAATTTTTGCGGCTTGTTCTGCGGCTTTGTATTCGCCTAATCGTTTGGAAAGCAATCCTTTAACGTTTTCTTTTAGCTGTCGCTCAAATGCATAACCTCTATCTTTTGTATAGGTATAACCTTCTGCTTTAAAGCGAATCCACGGAACAAAAAGATCATTAACCGCAATCGAAAAAGCAACCGAATTTTGGAGGTCGGCAGCCATGTTTTGAAAATGACCGCTATCTGTCACAGGTGGAAAAGCAGGATCTTTTTGGTGTTCCCAATAGACATCACGCATATAAGCCATGCTCAACATTCCGCCCGAAGCACCTGTCATTAAAACAGTATGATCGAAAAAATGTCCGTTTGAAACGCTGTCCAATTGTTGTAAAATGCGCGTTGTCCAAACCGCTGCCCGTAAACCGCCACCGCTAGAACTGACAATAACCATTTGTGGTCGTTCTATTCCTGCTTGCGCGTTTTTCTTTTTCCAATTATTTAAAATTTGAATAGTACTGAGCGAGTCTTCTTGGAAGTTTTTGTAAGAAGCTAGACTGTCAAACGTACTATAAGCGTAAGTCGCAGGAGTTGTTTTATAATTTAAGCCATAAGCTTTATTGCTGTGAAGTGTCGTTAAACTTGACATATAATTAATAAAAATAAGCATAGAAATAAAGACAACAACGCGCCAACTTCTCAGCCAATATTTTACTAAACCCATCAAACTAACCATGAAAGTACAAAGTAGTAAAAGACTCGCACCTGCTGGAATCCTAAACAAAGCATGATCCATCATATAAGCCAAAAAGATGATGGAAAGAAAAGAAATCGCTTGAAAAACAAAGGCATTATAATGATGTTGCTTAAAAACTTTCATTAAAATTTCGGTAGAATAATGTCGAACTTCGCGTGTTCTGCGAAGGCGCAAAAATTCATTGATATAAAAATCTACCCGCCAAGTCGTTAAGTCTGAAAGCTTATAGGTTTTGCGTCGAGAGGAGAGTGGACGACCAGGAGCAGGGGCAGGTCTGCGTTTAATAAACTTGAAAATATTTTGATTAGTATAAAGAAAATAAGCAATTGTCGCAGTTAAAAAAGCAGCAATTTCCATGTCTTCTTTTTGTTGAAACTGATATGGAATTTGAATAGGATCACTCTCCACA
>CAKZLL010000041.1 GCA_937125475.1 uncultured Saprospiraceae bacterium
TTTATAAAGAAGAGTTTTATCACCCAAATGTTTCCGCGCTTTTTAGTAATAGAAGCAAAGAGATTTATGCTGTTTTTCAAAATATGGAATCCCATTTAAATATATCTTACTTAATTTCTAAAGGTCGATTCCATTATTCTGGAAACATCTGGGAGAGCATTGTCAAAATTAATTATCAACCTACATTTCATAAAATACTAACACTATTAAAAAATAATAATCAAGAGGTTAATGCGCCTCTTTTGGACATTTATATGAGTGCCGTACGCCTACTAAAAAATTTGGATAATAACTCTGATTACTCCGAATATGAAACTTTTAAAAAGCAGATTAAGACTTATCAACATCTAGTTTCTCCTTTAGAAAAACTGGAATTAGTGGGTTTATTAATCAATTATGCAGGGCTTAGAGTTAATATTAACCATGAACGCTTCGTGAAAGAAACTTGGCTTTTATACCGTTATGCCCTTCAAAATGAAATTCTATTACCTAACGGTTTTTTGGCAGAACAGCATTTTAATAATATTATATCTCTTGGAATTGAATTAGGAAACGGCCCTTTTAAATGGCTTAAAAATCATTTTATAAATGAGTATAAACTCCTTGTCGCTTCCGAAGAACGGAATAATGTCGTCGCATTAGCAGAAGCTTCTATCGCGTTTAAAGAAAATCGCCTTGATACAGTATTATCTAAACTTCAAGGGGTTGATTTCGTCAATTATGCCTATAAAGTGCAGGTAAGATGCCTTGAAATTAAAGCCCATTATGAGCTAAAAAATTGGCAGTTTTTAATGTCTAAATTAAGAGCTTTTGAAAGCTTTCTTAATCATGAACAATCAATGCCTCCAGCAATGATAACGAACAATAAACAGTTTATTAAATTAACTAGAAAGCTTGCTGTCATTAATGAAGTACCTCCTAAAAATACCAATATAAAACTTGACACAATAAAAGTAGTAATAGAAACAATAGCTTTATCCAATAAAACCTGGGTTGTAGAAAAAACCAACGAATTGTATTAAACTTGCTCAGTAGTACTAAACATAGTATAAATATAAAAAATGAGCGTCAAAAACTTGCTATCATGCATTGTTTTTGACGCTCTATGAAATGACTATTAGACATTAATTAAGAATGTTATTCAATATTAAAAATAGTACTATAAATTGCACCTTCAAAAGAAAATTCTACTGAATAAGTACCCGATGGATAATTGGAGGTATCTACATTTTTGATTGTCGGTGCGTTTATTCCTTGATTAAAAAGAACCTCACCAACAATATTTTTAATTTTTAAAACCCCTTCACCTACTGCATTATGAATTTCAATATCGTGTGTATTATCTGAACGAGGTTGAATAACAACAATGATAATATCATCTTCGCATACAGTAGTAGTTTCTCTTAAAATGACTTGATTATTTGCATTAACAATGGTAGTGCAAATCAAGATAAACGCCAAAAATACAATAAATTGTTTCATAAAAATTATGTTTAAAAATGTACTCTAGGTCTACTTCTAACCATTTATAGACTAGAGAATTGTTATCAAATAATTGACATAAAAAAACATGGTTGCAACCGTTGTTTTATATTTTAAAATGACATATTTTTCCTATTTAGGCATTATGCCTATTCTTAATAAAAGAATAATTCCAAGTGGTTTAATTAAAAATGAGTTTATTAAATTTCCTCTATATATTTTTATAAATACAAGTACATTTTATTTCAATAAGTAACTTTAAAAATTTCATTATTTATCAAAAAAAATTTCTAATCAACTAAAAGTCAATGATTTAATATCATTATTTTAAAAAAAACTAGTCCATTTAAAAAAAACACTAAATTACAATAAGTAATAAATTTGACTTTTATTTAATTTTCATTAATATTTATTAACTATAAGGAAACTTTATCTTCTATTTCAAGTAAGAAAAATAAAAACAAAACGAATTTTAATTTTTAAAGTTTCTTAAACACTTTCAACTATATAACTTATTTGATATTACATTTTGGGTAATTTTTTCAAAAAAAATTAAATCAAGAAAAATATACATTAATGTAAATCAATAAATACATTAACTTCTTATTAAGTAATTATTGCTTAATTGTTAATGGAACTTTAAAGTTAATTTTATCTCATCCAAACTCATCCAAACTAATAGTCTTCTTATCAAAAGAAGCCCTTAATCTCACTAATAGGAGAACAATCAATCTTATTATAAATTAACTAGTAAATACACAAATATTAACTCTCAGATCAAGATTAAGGATTTCTAAATAGAACAGAGTACCCGAACCATTTATTAAATAATCCAAAAATAAAACCAATGAGAAAACCATATCTCAATGAAATAAATGAATTAACTTACAACGGAAACTTAATTGAAGCTAAAGCATTTTGGCATAGAAAAGTAAAACAACATTGTGCCGAATCACTTTTAGTATTAATTAGGATTTATAACCTATTAGGGCAGAACGACAAAAGCGCTGAATGGTTAGATTTATTAGAAAAACACAATCCAGAATATTGGAAAGAGAATGTTGAATATTATTATCAAAAAGCCATTTATTATATTAATACCGACCAATTTAGCATAGGGAAAAAATTTATTGATAAAGCATTAGAATACAAACCTTCTTGCTTTATTAAAAGAATAAAAATACTATTATTAAAGTCAAAATACTACGCTATTAAAGGTCGATATATTGAGCAAAAAAATGTATTAACAGATATTAATAGGGACTATTGTTTAAAATACAATAATTTTTCTACCGACCTTTTAGAGCGACCTCGTTCGATGATTAAAGGAAATAAAAAAGACTTATTGCTTCTTGCAGAGGTGCTAGAAAATTATGGTTATCATGCAGGGAATACGCATCATCCTGTTGCTTCAGAAGAATACCATCAAAGAGCTTATGGCATTCGATTAAGTATTTTTGCTGATATTCCTACTCATTATTTAATTGCTCGCAGCCTCAATAACATTGGTTTTTGCTTACGCCAAAACGAAAAATATGAAGAAAGTTCAAAACATCATCAAGAAGCTATCAACCTTTTGATAAAAAATGGATTTACAGAAGATAATTATCATTATTTTGCTCGTATCTATTTTAATCAAGGCGTTTGTTACAGACAAATGAGTCAGTATGGTTTAGCTCGAGAACGATTTGAAAAAGTCAAAGAATTAAGAGAAAAATTTTATGGAACAAAGCATCGATACACTATAAAAGCTATTATTAATTTAGCTACTATTCTTAGGAAACAAGGTCAAATTAATAGCGCTTTAAAACTTTTTTTGCCTGCAAAAGAAGATTTGATTAAATTATTTAAATCCTCAAATCATCCTAAAATTGCGCATCTACATAATGATATAGGATATTGTTATTTGATTGCAGGAAGGTATGATAGGGCATTAATTCATTATAACAAGTCCATAACAATGTCTCTATTATTAATCAAAAATGGAGAAGAGAGTGAAAAAATAACTTTAGCCCAAACTTTTTCTCATATCGGAGAAATTCATCGACAAATGAAAGCTTATGATAAAGCTCTTCAAGCACACAAAGACGCTTTATCACTCATAATTAGTCGTTATTCTAAAAAAAACAAAAGCCATCAGAATGCTCAAGCCATGGCTTCGATGAATTTTGGAATGATTTATTTTGATCAAAATAAATACGAGACAGCATTAAGTTTTTTCAAAGCTAGTGAAAAGACATTCAAAAAAAATCTAAGTGATACTGACGCTCGAAAAGCAAAGTTATACAATAGAATAGGAGAAACTCATCTTAAATTAAGCAAGCCAAAATCCGCTAATAAATATTTTCGGAAAGCTAAAAACGTTTTTTTACATGGTTATAGAAAATTGAAGTATCCGTATATTCCTGTACAAATTATGGAGCTTGTTTTTTGGGCTAATTTGATGAATAAAAAAAGGTTTTTCTCCGCTCTTAAAGATAGAAACATTGTCGATACTCTGATTGGTATTGCAGATTCTTATTATTATAGATTTCTTAATTCTCATAAATTTATTAGCCGTACCTTCCTTAGACGTGGTTTGAATTTCTTCATTAAGTATTTGGAATTCATTACAGATGAAATGATAGAGGATTGTCAACCCGAACAGCTAAGAAGGCGTTTTGCAGAAAAATGTAAGAGATATTATACCATTGGAATCAAAATCGCTTATAAATTACAGGAGAAATACCCAGAGGATAAACAGTATTCAGCTGATATTTATCGCCTTTTTGAAAAAAGTAAAAATGGTATCTTGTCTTATAATTTAATGAAATTAAAAGAACAACAATTACCAACTAATGAAAATGCGGCTTTATTAAAACATTTATTAGAAGACATACATAGTGCAACAAATACAATGAGGCAACTCGAAAAATTAATGTCTCAAACTTTCAATATTGGTTTACCTTTTAGTTCAAAGAAAAAGACTAATCGTTCTAATAGAAAACAACTCAAAGCTACTTATGACAACATACAAGATGAATTACTAGCAAGTAAACGTAAATTGCAGGAAAATGCGCCAGAATATTATAACTTAAAATATAATCGTGTTCCTGTACCTTATAATAAATTACGACAACAATTCAAGTCCGATAGTGTCATTTTATCGTATTTCTTGACCGAAGAGAATATCTATATTAATATCATTACAAAAGAGCGATGCTATACCGTCAGAAAACCTAAAGTTATTATAAAGGATGGTCAACAAATATTTTTTGATGATGCTAAGGAAAATTTCTTAAATAATTTTTGGTCAGCTATTGAATCTAGATTTCAAACAGCTTCTAAAGAGATGTATGACTGGCTCATTCACCCCGTAGAAGAATATATTAAAGACATCAACGATTTAGTGATTATTCCAGATGAGAGTCTGCAGTTATTTCCGTATCACGCGTTGATAATACCTCATGATGTAAAAACAAAAAGACCGACTTATTTAATAGAAAAATATACTATTATGTATCATTATTCTATCTGGTTTTTTTATCAAAATATAGGCACTTTGCCACAAAAAGATAAACAAAAACTCTTGGCGATAGCTCCTAAGTTTTTTTCACATGTACAAGAAGAAAATAAGCTTTGTGATTTAAAGCTAACAACTAATATAATTGAAGCTTTAAAAATTAGCCATAAAGAAAAAACAATCGCGTGTTTCACTGAAGATGAAGCTATCATAAAAAGGTTATTTGAGCATTCCAAAGACAGTGATCATATTTTTATCTTTTCACATGGTCAAGCTCCTAATAAAGAAACAAAGCAACCGTACCTGATCTTTGCTCAGAATGAAAACGATGAAAAGTATCGGCTATATATCAATGATTTTGTTAAAAATGCAGATTTATCGAATACTTCTCTTATCACCTTTTGTTGTTGTGATAGTGGAAAAGGACCAATTTATGATGGAGAAGGTGTTGTTTCATTCAATAAAGCAGCAATCAATCTTGGTGCAAAAGCGGTGATTTATACCATTGGAGGTGCATCCGAAGAAGCGGCGCTACAATTTATGCTCGTTTTTAATCAATTATTAGCCGATGGAAAAGGAAGAAGAAAGGCATTTCAATTAGCTTGTAAAGCATTAATAGCGGAAGGAAAATATAGCGCTCGACATTGGGCGGTATTTGCTATGATTGGAAGTTGGAAGAAAAGCTATTAATTGTTAGTTTGACGGTTTATCAGTTGATTTGATAAACCATCAAACTGATAAATTAAAAGGTATTTTTTAGTAAAGTATAATAAAAGGGAGTACAAATAAAAATCCTTCCCACCCATGTATCATAGTCGATAATTAGTTTCCAATAATATCGCCCTGGTTTATAATTGCTCAATTCATGGATCAATCTAAACGTTAATTCTTCGTATTTTTTTTCCTCTACAATTTCATTCTTTGTATTAAGAATGAGCAAAGTTGCGCTTTTATCTTTTAAAAAGTGCAAGGAGGTTTCAATTTCAATAACTAGCTCGTTAATACAAAGTTCATCCTCTTCTGGTTGAATAATTTTTAGAGGCGTATTTTTCATCTTTACCTCCTCTTTTTCATATTCTAATTTAACATGGGTGACACTTTTATCTGCTAGGTTATTACAAATTTGTTGATCTAAATTTTTTTTAACATTCGATTCTTTCTCATGAAGTTCTTTTCTAAATGTATAGAAATCAGGCATCCCCTCTTGATTACCTACTTCATCATTAATCAGCTCATCATCTAAATGGCTGTTATCTAAATTTCTCATTCATTCTTAATTTTAATTTGATTCAATGTTTATTTTAATTTGGTTTTAGCTCTACTTTTTTTCTTTATTAAAATAACAGTCTAATAGTCCTTTTAATATTTTTTCATATGTTCGATTATTTCGTTTCTCTTGAGGCAAATTTGGATTAATTGCCAAGATTAACCCTAGAATGTCGTCATTCCATAATTTTTTTCTGATCTCTCCTGTATATTTTCGATTAAAAAGCAACTGATAATAATAGGTCAATCTAGCATGCTTTTTCTCTTTAGTTTTTAATGCTTTAAACAGCTCTTCTTCATCTAATATGACTTGAATGGCTTTCACTTTACGCTGATCCGATGCCACTCCCATATTCTTTCTTAATAGCATTATTTCACGAAGAATGCTATACAAATCACACCAAATTAATATACATACCTTGAAAAAAAACTTATGATCTTTTGTCTTAATCCAATCTAATATTATTAATGTCTCTTCTAACTTTCTCATAAGTTGATCGCAATCCATTTTGTCAAAAGAAGAAGTTCGAGAGTATTTAAGATGATTATCAATTGATGTTTCATCCGCAACACATTTTTTATTTCGATTGCCTTCTTTACTAGCATCTATCCTCAAAGTTCTTAACATCGTAATAAAATAGGTTCTAAAATTTGTTTTAATTTTCGTGTTATTCCTTCTAAGTATCTCTAGTTTAGGTGGACTTTTTTTCCTAAAAGAAACCAATTGTTCAAGGACAAATCCATGTAGTTTTTTCTCCGGGATACATTTGTTTATTAGAAGCTCATATCTCATATAGATTCTCTCATAATCTTTATATTTTACTTGAGACATATCTATAATAACCATAATTTGGTTCTTAGTGATTTTATATTTTGATTGAGATCTTTTAATAAGAGGGTTAATAAAATCTTTAGTGATTTTACGGTTCTCATTTTTAGGCTTTTTATATTCTTCATATGCTGTTAGAGATATTTCAATAAGGTGATTAATCCAATCTTTCCCCTCTCCAGCTTCCAGTAAAGATATTTTAAGATGATTAATCCAATCGTTATGCTCTATATCCTCTAGATAAGACATATCAACATCATGATTAATTTTATCTAAAATAATACCTTGTTCTTCTTTGGTTTTCTCTACTCCTTTTGCGTGTACGAACCTTATTACAAAATAATCCATTTCTTCATCGTTCAATTTGATGTAACGTTTCGCAGCAAATGTCTCTATGATTTTTCTTATATTAGGTTTCATCAGGTATGGTTTTATCACGTGTTATAAAAGAAAGACTCTTTAAGTTAATGAGAATGGGTATTTTTTGAGCAAAAAAAATAGGGATTAGACATTTTTCAACAAAATATCTAATCCCTATCCTTATTTTAATAAAAAACGACTAAGCCATCCACTCAAAATCAAGCATCAATCAAATCAACCGCATTACTTATTGCATATTGAGAAGGCGGGTTACCACTCAACATAATTGCCAGTTCATTCACTCGTTCTGGTCGATTTAATAATTTAATATGAGAGTTTGTACTATCATTTTTCACTTCTTTATATACAAAAAAGTGTTTGTCCGCTTTTGCAGCAATTTGAGGTGTGTGTGTAATAGAGATTACTTGATGTTCCTTAGATAAGGATTTCAAAATAGTTGCCATTTGTTGAGCGACTTCACCCGAAACGCCAGCGTCAATCTCATCAAAAAACAAAGTTGGTAAAGGAATAGCACTCGCAACTAAAGATTTGACACACAACGACAAACGCGACAATTCACCTCCAGATGCTACATTTTTAATCAAATCTAATCGACCGCCCTTATTCGCTGAAAAAAGATATTGTACCTGATCTAACCCCGTCGAAGTTAATTCATCTAAAGGCGATAATTTAATTTTCAGTTGAGCATGTGTCATAGATAATTGTGCTAACATTTTGTGAATTTGCTGCTCAAATCTCGGTATTTTTTTACTTCTCCTTC
>CAKZLL010000042.1 GCA_937125475.1 uncultured Saprospiraceae bacterium
CGACCACATAAAATCATAAAGAACCAGACTTTTCAATACTTTTAATTAATGAAGCGAGCATTTTTAATAAAATAACCTTATGGCAAAAGAACTAACTAAGCAACAGGCATTAGACAAATTGCAACATTATTGTGCTTATCAAGATAGATGTCATCAAGAAGTACGATCTAAATTATTGGATTTGGGCATGCGAGGCTATGATTTGGAAGATATTATGGCAAGCCTGATTATAGATAAATTTTTGGATGAAGAACGATATGCGCGGTCTTTTGTAAGAGGAAAATTTAGAATAAAAAAATGGGGGCGTGTCAAAATCAAACAAGAACTTTGGAGTAAACATTTAACGCCTTATTGCCTAAAAAAAGGATTTGAAGAGATCGACGAAGAGGAATATGAAGCAACATTAATAAGCATTTTAAACAAAAAAAATAAGCTATTAAGAGAAAAAAATCCTTATGAAAGAAAAGGGAAGTTAGCTAGATATGCCATTGGTCGGGGTTTTGAAAGTCATTTAGTTTGGCATATTTTGAATGAAGAAGGCATTATTGATATTTTAAAGAAATAGTATTTTTCATAAGGTTTATTCTAAAAAAAGCAAGAAAACCAAGTAAGTCATTACTCAAATCCCAATTCCAGCAAATAAATTTGTAACTTTGCCCGCGAATTTAGCATTTTTATGCAAATGAAACTTTATTCCAGTGAATAGGATTAATGATAAAAAATCATTCTATTCAAAAAAGACTATTAGCAACAGCAAAATAAGCTGCTTTCTACTAAATTATAGCAAACGACAGGAATTATGTTAAATAAACTCATAGCGATTAAGGAGCGATATATACGATTGGAAGAACAATTGTCTGACCCAGAAGTCATTCAAGATATGTCTCGCTATAAGAAAATCAATAAAGGATATAAAGACCTTCAACCTCTTGTAGAGGCACATAATAAATATAAAGATCTATTGGATCGTCAAGCAGAAGCGAAGGAAATCATTGCAAATGAAACAGATGAGGAGTTCATTGAAATGGCTGAAATGGAGCTAGACGAAATCAAAGAAAGCATTCCGCCATTAGAGGAAGAAATCAAAATTTTGTTGATCCCGAAAGATCCAGAAGACGATAAAGACGTTGTGATGGAAATTCGATCAGGAACTGGAGGAGATGAAGCTTGTATTTTTGCAGGGGATTTGTACCGAATGTATGTTCGTTACTTTGATAATAAAAAATGGAAATACGAGGTTGTTTCTGAAAATGAAGGAACTTCTGGAGGTTACAATAAAATAGAACTTGAAGTTTTTGGACAAGATGTATTTGGTACATTAAAGTTTGAATCTGGCGCTCATCGTGTTCAACGCGTTCCTAAAACGGAATCACAAGGACGAGTTCACACGTCTGCCGCTACGGTCGTCGTGATGCCACAATTACAAATGGAAGATGTAAATATCAAAAAATCTGACCTAAAAATAGATACTTACCGAGCAAGTGGCGCGGGTGGTCAGCACGTCAATAAGACGGAATCGGCGGTTCGGATCACGCATTTACCTACCAATACTGTTTCTGAAAGTCAAGATGGTCGTTCTCAGACGAAAAACCGTGAAACGGCATTGAAACGTTTGTACATCAAAATCATGGAAAAACAACGAGCAGCACACAATAATAAAGTGTCTTCTGCTCGTAAATCTTTGGTCGGTACTGGCGATCGTTCTGGTAAAGTTAGAACGTATAATTATCCTCAAAATCGTGTGACAGACCATAGAATCGGCTATACAACACACAATTTGACTTCTTTTGTTGATGGGGATATTCAAGAATGTATAGACAGATTGACAATGGCAGAAAACGCCGAAAAATTAAAAGAAGCAGGTAATTAATCAAGTATGAAAATAGGTTTATTTTTCGGTTCTTTTAATCCCATACACGTCGGACACGCGATTATTGCCAATTTTATGGTCGAGCATACTGACCTAAAACAGGTTTGGCTCGTCGTGTCTCCGCACAATCCACACAAAAAAAAATCAACGCTCGCCAATGATTATGAGCGATTGCATTTAGTCAATTTAGCGATTGAAGATAACTCGAATTTAAAGGCTTCTAATATTGAATTTAGTTTGCCTCAGCCTTCTTATACCATTGACACGCTGACTTATTTGACAGAAAAACACCCCGATAAAGAGTTTGTTTTAATCATGGGAGGTGATAATTTAGGGACGCTTCACAAGTGGAAAAACTACGAATTGTTGCTAAAACATCATCAAATATACGTCTATCAACGACCTTCTTATGATCTTGGCGAATTAGTAACACATCCTAGTATTCAACTATTTGAAGCGCCATTAATGCAAATTTCAGCTAGTTTTATTAGAAAAAACATCAAAAATCAAAAATCCATTCGATATCTTGTTCCAGATAAAGTTTTTCAATATTTGGAAGGAAGTAGCCTTTATAAATAAATCATTAAGGTCAGGTGTCAGGCTAATACCGCTTTATCTGACACCTGACACCTGACACCTCGCCCCTGACACCTCATACCTCAGCTCGCTCCGCAATGGTATTCATAATATTTTCTGCGTGAAATCTTGTATTTTCAATAAACCAAAGGTTGGTTTTTAGCCCGCCACAAATCACGCCTGCAATGAATAAATTATCTACATTCGTTTCAAATGTTTTTCTGCTGTGAATGGGGGTTTTTGCTCCATCTTCTTCATATTTAATACCTAAAGCACTTAGAAAATCAAAATCTGGATGATAACCCGTCAAGGCTAAAACGAAATCATTTTCAAGCGTTTGAATGCCATCGGGCGTTTGAATATCAACTTCTTTCTCTCGAATTTCTATCACTTCACTATTGAAAAATGCCTTAATCGAGCCTTCTTTAATTCGATTGTCAATATTGGGTTTGATCCAATACTTTATCTTCGATTTCAGAACTGGTTTTCTGACGACAAGTGTTACTTTCGCACTTTTATAATAGGTTTCTAAAGCTGCATCCGCCGCAGAATTTCCAGCTCCTACAATGATCACTCGCTGGTCTTCATACAAATGCGGATCCTCAAAATAGTGGCGAACTTTCGGAAGCTCTTCTCCTTTTATATTCAAAGAATTGGGCTGATCATAAAATCCCGTTGCAGCGATTACGTTCTTTGCTTGATACGTATTTTTAGAAGTCTTAATAGTAAAAAAGCCTTCCATTTTCTCTATACCTAGTACCTTTTCATAGGTATTAACATTTAACTTACAATGCTTTTTTACTCTTCGATAATATTCTAATGCTTCTTTTCTAGTTGGTTTGTCGCTATGCGCCACAAAAGGCACATTTCCAATTTCTATTTTTTCGCAAGTAGAAAAAAATGTCATATTCGATGGAAAATGATAAATCGAATTCACCAAACAACCTTTTTCTACAATCAAATGCGTTAATCCTCGCTTTCCAGCCTCTATTCCACACGCCAAACCTATCGGTCCACTTCCTATAATTAATGTATCTAACATTTTTATTGTTGTATTTTTTTAGTCTTATAAAAATACAACAAGCTATTGATTATCATAGTTTAAATATTTTATTCTCTTTCTAAAATAGATGATTATTTACTGTTACTTTTGTAAAATTCTCCAATCCATACCAATATTTCAAAATCAAAAGGCGCTGTTGCCTCTTTCCCAAAGATATTACATAAAATTGTGTAGCAGAAATACACTCAAACTGAAAAAATAAAACTAATGATGAAAAAATCTATTCAATTACTAAGCTTATTATTGATTATCACACTATTTATTTCTAGCTGTGATCCATCGAAAAAAACCTCCAAAAATGATAATGGTCAAATTGAATTTACCATTTTACAAACCAATGATGTTTATGAAATTGGCACATTAGAAGGCGGAGCAGTGGGCGGAATGGCACGTGTAGCTCAAGTTAGGCAAGAATTAGCCGCTCAAAACCCTAATATTCTGTCTATTATGGCTGGAGATTTTTTAAATCCTTCTGTGATTGGAACATTAAAACACGAAGGCAAACGAATTAAAGGAAAACAAATGGTCGATGTCATGAATGTTGCAGGCATTGATTTAGTTACTTTCGGAAATCATGAGTTTGATTTAAAGGAGGAGGAGCTACTTGCACGAATCAACGAAAGTAAATTTCAATGGGTCGTTTCTAATACTTACCATAAAAAAGGTAACAAAATTCAACCTTTCCAGCAAAATGGTAAAGATATTCCTGCCTATTGGGTCAAGGAATTTCAAGATGCAGATGGGACGACCGTTAAAGTTGGTTTCATTGGAATTTGTTTAAATTCTAATAAACCTGAATTTGTTCATTATGATTATCCAGCCGATAATAAATTTATGAAGTTTAAAGAAACTTACGAAAAAATAAAAAATAAGGTCGATATCGTTATTGGGTTGACGCATCAAGCTATTGCAGATGATAAATTACTTGCCGCAGAATTTCCGAATATTCCGTTAATTATTGGAGGACATGAGCATCACAATATGAAACATAAAATTGGTAATGTAATTATTACCAAAGCAGATGCTAATGCTAAAACTGCTTATATTCATCGATTTAAATTTAATAAAAAAGGCAAAAAAGTATCATTCACTTCTGAATTAAAAAATATAGATAAGACGGTAAAAAGTGAGGCAAAAACTGCTGCTGCTGTTACTAAATGGCAAAATATTGCCAATAAGGTGTTAAGAATTAGTGGAATTGATCCAGATGCGACAGTCGTTGATTTGGCTGAACCGATTGACGCAACTGAACACATCACTCGTCATAAACCATCTGTTATTGGCAAAATCATTGTCGAATCTATTTCACAAGCTTGCCCTACTGCTCAAGGAGCTATTCTAAATACAGGAAGTATTCGCATCGATGATGTGCTGAGAGGTAGAATTACGGAATATGATGTAGTTAGAATTTTACCTTTTGGAGGCGGAATGCTTGTTGCAGAAATGAGCGGCGAATTATTATTACAAGCATTGCATGCTGGTGTTGTTGAGAATGTAGGAAATGGAGGTTATTTTGCATTAAGCAATATTACCTATGATGGAGAAAACAGAATTGGTGAAGTGAATGGATCTGCTATTGAAATAGAAAGAAAATACAAAATTGCGGTTCCAACCTTTTTATTATCTGGTTTAGAAAGTAACTTGAGCTTTTTTAAAAAGGATAGTCCACAGATTTTTGAAATAACCGATCCTAAAACAGACGCACAAGCTGATATTAGAATTGCTGTGATTAATTTTTTAAAAAATAACTCAATCCCTAAAGCTGAATAATTGAGCTTTTTTGTGGGTTCCAAGTTTTGATAATCATTAGCCGCCGTACAAGTCTATTATCCGAACTCAGAACCCATCATTCACAATATGCAATTTCGTCACATCCCTGTTCGTTTGTCATATATTAATAAAAACGATACAAAATGAAATCAATATATTCTATTCTAATTTTATTTATTTCAATCAATCAACTTGCTTTAGCACAGCCATGTTCTTCTTTGCGATATCAATCAGGGATTTTTCCTGAAGTGAATGTTTATGAAGATATTGCTTATTCTACGGCTATTCCTTACAGCAAAAAAAATAATGCTAAAGCAACAGAATACAGTTTTGATTTCTATGAACCATTGAATGATGAAGCAACTAAACGTCCTTTGGTGCTTATGTTTTGTGGTGGAGATTTTCAAAATGGAGATAAAAAAGATAGTGATATTCGAACTTGGTGCGATAGTTTGGCGAGTTATGGATTTACTTGTGCTGCGATTAATTATCGTTTAGGTTATAATCCTGAAAATAAAGAAAGTGCAGAAAGAGCGATTTATAGAGGTGTTCAAGATGCCAAAGCGGCTATTCGCTATTTTAAGGAATTTCATCATACTTATAAAGTAGATACGAATCATATTTATTTGGGTGGTGATGAGGCAGGAGCTGTTGCTGTGCTTCACGCTATTTTTATGACAGAAGAAAAACAACGAGCAAGGGCAACTTATGGAATTAAAGACGAAAGACAGGATTTGGGCTGTTTAAATTGTTCAGGAAATCCTTATAAACATAATACAAATGTAGCTGGTTTGATCAATATGCGTGGAAAAATTACCTCGTTAGATTTGATCAATGCTCGAAAGAAAATCCCGATGATTCATATCGAAGATAGGAGTAATGATATTATTACAGACGAAAATCCTCTCAAAGATTTGAATATGAAAAGTGTCACGGCTATACATCAGAAAATGGATAGACTGGGCTATGAGACAGAAATGGAAGACGCGAGCTTATTTAATTCTTCTGGCGTAACCAATTCTATTGAGGCTAATTCGATTTGGAATGCTGCGTGGAAACAAATTAGCACTTTTTTGTATAATACCATGACTTTCGCTTCTCCTACACCAAAAGGACGAGAAGTAGCTTGCGCAGGAAAACCCACAACCTATTCGATCGAAGATATACCAAATGGTAAATATTGCTGGGAAGTTGTAGGCGGAAGAATTATTCGTGATAATGGTACATCCGTTGAAATTGCTTGGGATTATGATAATGATGAAGGATATATTCGTGTCACTGCAACGAATGAAATCGGTATTACAGGAGCAACGTCAATACCATTAACGGTCAAGTTAAGAGAAACTGCCGTTTCAGATTTTAGTTTTCAAAAACTTGATGATAATGTGATTGAGTTCAAAGATGAATCTTCTTATGGAACATTTTTTATGATTGATTTTGGTGATGGTAGTAGTCCTAGAAGCGGTAAACCAGGCTCTACACTTATTCATACTTTTGATTTAAAAGGCGATTATACCATTTCCCAAATTTTAGAAAATAGTTGCGGCACGGCGGTTAGTACGCAGTCGATGAGTATCAAAAAAATTACTATTGATTCTTGGGTTGAACTTAAAAAAGCCATTGTCTTATCTTCGGATGTTTTTAACTATGGGACAGCAGTTGAGATTGGTTTAAGTAATGATCTTTTTTATTCAGAAGTTCGTATTGTCATTAATCATTCTGACGAGCAAAAAATATTTGATAAAACAGTCAACTTAAATAAGGAAAAATCTATTAAATTGACAGCAAGTGATTTGAAACGTGGAAAATACACCATTGCCATCAATGCAGACGGTAATACGGTGAAGAAATATTTTACCATTGAATAAATACACTATTTTCTTATTTTTTAAATAAAAAAATCTAAATATTAATAGATATGACAACTTTAAAATTCTCGACTAATATCAATTGTGGTAATTGTGTCCGAAGTGTAACAGGTTTTTTAAATGAGGTAGAAAATATAACTACATGGGAAGTAGATACGACTGTTAAAGAAAAAATACTAACGGTCAAAGGCACAAATTTGCAAGCCGAGGCCGTTATTGAAGCGGTTGAAGATGCAGGATTTGATATTCAATTGAATTAAATAACCAACTGAATCAAAAGAGCCTATTAATACATTCAAGTATTAATAGGCTCTTTTGATTCAGTGTAAGAACTAATTTTTATTAATTCTTAACCCTTACTTTTTCATTGATCCAAGAACCTAATTTATAGGTTTTTCCTTTAAAACGACTACGCGCTAAAAATAATTCAGATTTAGTGGGCAAGTAATTTTTATATTTTGCAATACGATCTGCCGCTTTATCTGCTACAGAATTATCTACTTTAGCCGCTTTTTTCCATTTATCAATAGCTGCATAAATCACCATTTTTTGATCAAAAGGATCAGTCGGAAAACATTCGCCTGCTGCTGCTATATATATATCACCTAATAAAACATAAGCATGTCCATTATTAGGTTCATATTTTAAAGTTTGTAAAATTTGTTTTTTAGCAGTCGATTTATCATCCAATTTAGAATATAGAATTTTAGCAATTTGAAAATGATAAACTGCTTTCTTTTTACTATCTGTTGTTTCATCAATTGCTACATTATACAATTCAACTGATTTTTCATAATCACCGTTTTTGAATGCAAAATTTGCATTAGCAACAGTATTACCAGATTTTGAAGCGATATAATTGCCGTCCATTTTTTCCCTCATGCGCTTATCTTGCAATGCTAATAAAGTAGTAGCATATTTGCTAGCATCTTTACAATTCAAGTTTTTCAACTCATTGATTGCCTTCATAATCAAACGCTCATCGTTAGGCTTATTGCTGATATTTTTCTTATAAGTTCTCGTAACTTTCGCACAATCACTCATATCAATATCGGCTAACATTCCATTATTATTAGGTGAAACGGCTTTTTTGAATGTTCTTTTTACATTCACTAATGCTGCATAATAATTATCTTTATCCTCTGCTGCATCAATATTTCCTTGTGCTATTTTTAACAAGTTAGCTTCAATTCCTAGCTTTTCTTCTTCAGATATTTTTTTATCAATATACAATTTAGCCGCAAGATCTGCATAAGGTACTAATGCAAAACTAGGTGTTTTTTCTTGGCATCTATCCACTAAATTTTTAAATAAATTAGCCGTTATCCGTGGATCAGTTTCCTCTAATTTATAAAATTCAATCGCTTTACGTGCTAAAATATTTGGTAAATCATCAGTGTAACAGGTTGCACGTTGATCATAAATATCTAGAATTTTTTGAATGCATTTCTTTCTATTATCGGCATCTCTATCTGTTAAATAAATATTTTTATAGATTTTAATACCATCTAAATAAACATTCTTTGTTGCTCCTGGTGCTTTTCTAAATACAAAATCCCAGAAATAAACAGCATCTTTATAATTATTTGTTTCGACTAATTTTTGATATTCTTCGTAATAACGGTAGGTCTTGATACTATCAATACCTTTTCCCCAGCCAGAACAATTATCCTGAGCAATGATAGTGTTACTTGAAAGTAAAATGAGGATTGAAAAAATTAAATATCTCATTTGTTTGGTTTTTGTTAAACTTAAAAGGGTTAATTATGGGTCTTTATTTTATCTTATTATTATGTTACCTTTGTTGGAACAAGAAACAAGCCAAATAAACCACTCTAAATTGATGTCACAAATAAAAGGGATTTAAAAGCTTTTTTTGATAAAAAAACAATCTATGGCTTATTCATTTTAAAATAGAAAAACAGCTATAAATCAGCTTAATAGGCATTTATTTTTTCAATAAACAACAATAAAGCAACCATATATATATATGTCATTTTTTTGAAATATTTTTCTGAATGCTTATAACAGATATTAATACAATGAAAAACCTTTATGAACAAGTCGAAGAAACAGTTGAATTTCTTCAATCTGTGACAGACTTTAAGCCTAAATATGGCATTATATTAGGCACAGGGCTTAATAAATTAGCAGATGATGTTGAAGTGATTACAACTATTAAGTACAAAGACATTATTAATTTTCCGATTTCTACGGTTCAGTCTCACAAGGGCGAATTGATATTTGGAACGCTCGAAGGCATTCCGATTGTCGCAATGGCTGGTCGATTTCATTATTATGAAGGTTATTCGATGACTGAGGTAACTTTTCCTGTTCGAGTTTTAAAAATGTTAGGTATTGAACGCCTATTTATTTCTAATGTATCGGGTAGTACAAATGAAAATATCCATGCTGGGGATGTTGTTTTTGTAAAAGATCATATCAATTTGCAGCCAGAAAATCCGCTTAGAGGCGTAAACGATGAGCGATTAGGACCAAGATTTCCCGATATGTTGAAGACTTATGATGCTGATTTGAATGCGAAAGCAATGGAAATTGCGGCAGCTTCTGATATTCGCGCTCATACTGGCGTTTATGTTTCTTTGCCTGGTCCAAATTTAGAAACACCAGCAGAATATACTTTTTTACATCGAATTGGTGGTGATATTGTCGGTATGTCAACTGTTCCCGAAGTACTTGTTGCAAGACATTCTGGTTTGCCAATTTTCGTCTTATCGGTAGTTTCTAATCAAAGCTATCCGCCAGAAAAAATTGTAGAAGTAACTGTTGATGAAGTGATTGCACTCGCAAACTCCGTACAACCTAAGATGACCTTTATAGTTAAGGAGTTATTGAAACATTTGGAAGAGGTGTGATTGTTAATCATTTACTATAAAGCTTATATTTTGTTGCAATTCAATCTCACAATCTTTGCAATCATACAATCAGCCGAAGGCGACACAATCAGCGAAGCGACACAATCATAACAATCTCTCATTCGTTGCCGCTTGAAATACTTGAGCTTTGAATAATTTTGGAATAACGGATTTTATAAATATAGGGAAATCCATACTTTTCAAGAACTGAAAAGTATGGATTTCGATATTTCTCTTGAGATATTTACTTGATATTTTTGCAATATCCTCATCTTTCACACTTACTAGCTCCAAGTCTAAAACCTGAGCAAGCACTAAACAAAAGTATCAAAACCATAGATTGAAACACGTTTATTATCGACTATCGGTTTGATCCAAAATTTGCCAATTCTTTTCACTTCTCCGCCTCTCCGTTTCCAATCAATCGCCAATTGATCTCTTTCTACATCTGCTTTATCTGGAATTAGTAAGAGTTCATTTTTCATGTTTTTAGGTCATTTTATTACTTGATCTACTTTAACAAATATCCCAAACCGTTACATATTTTTCGCTGTGTAAGCTTTTGAAAAGATAAACTAACATAGGGAAATTATTACTCAGTGCTACGGTTTTGATCTGCTTATCGGGTAAAGTTCTCCAAATCGCATCAACATCCGTGAACTCGTGCAATTCTTCAATAATTGATTCTGTTAATAGTTTTTTTCCATCGCCATCAGCCGCTAATTTATTATAATCTTGCTTCGAAGCAAAACAAACAAACTGGCAATAATCGCCATCTATTGCAGGGAATTTCCATTCTTGCCAAGAAACTAAAGGAGGTGTTCGAAGCTCTATTTCATCTGTTTTAGCTTTAGCTTCTTTGAGTAATTCTTCGATCTTTTTATCTGGAAACAATGCTTCTAATTGATCAAAAAGCTGCTCTACATCTGCATCATTAGCACAAGCTCCTATTTCGGACAAACGCCCGCCTTTCAAACAATCTTCACAAATTGCATCTATGTCATCTTCGCTATAAAAAGGAGTAGTTTCTAAACAAGTTTTGGTTTGTTTACAAATGGTACAGGCGTGATCTTCATCCTGAAATACCGCGTATCGAGCAGGATATTTAAAATATTTATAAGCCATTTTTTATTTATAAAAAGGTTATCAACATTCGTTTTGAATTGAATAATTGACCTTTAATTTTTTATTTTTCAACGGTTTCTCTTTGTGTGAATTGCATCTCATACAACTCCCGATAATGTCCGTCTTCAATTTTTAATAAAGATTCATGTGAACCGATTTCTTGAATTTCTCCTTTTTGTAATACCATAATTTGATTGGCATGACGAATAGTTGAAAGGCGATGCGCAATGATAATTGACGTTCTTTTGGCAATTAATTTTTCAATTGCAAATTGTATAACCGACTCCGTTTCTGGGTCAATTGAAGAAGTAGCTTCATCCAAAATCAAAATATCTGGATCAAAAACTAAAGCTCTTACAAACGAAATCAATTGTCTTTGCCCCATCGAAAGCGTCGCGCCTCGTTCCATCACTTCATAATCATAACTCTTAGGTAATTTTTGGATAAACTCGTGTGCACCGATCATTTTAGCGGCTTCGATTACGCGTTCTCTTGAAATACTTTCGTCTCGAAGCGTAATATTATCCAATACAGAACCTGAAAAAAGGAAAACATCTTGCAAAACCATCGCGATTCGATGTCTCATCGCATTGAGTTCAAAATCACGAATATTGGTATTATCAATTAAAATTTCGCCTTCTTGAATTTCATAAAAACGATTAAGTATATTAATAATAGTCGATTTGCCTGATCCTGTACTACCTACAATTGCAAGCGTTTCGCCTTTTGGCAATTCAAAACTAATATTTTTCAATACCCAATCTTCTTCTATATAAGCGAATTTTACATTTTTAAATTCAATATGTCCATCTAATTTTTCGGGCTGTACTGTACCAATATTTTTAATTTTGTCGGTTCTATCCAATACATCAAAAACACGTTGAGCCGCAATTAATCCCATTTGGAGGGTATTAAATTTATCTGCTAATTGTCGCATCGGACGAAACAACATATTTAAATATAAAGGGAAAGCGATCAAAAGCCCTAACGTAACTTCTCCACTAATCGCACCTCTTGCACCATACCAAACCATCAAACCCAAAGCTGCTGCCGAAATAATTTCGATAACAGGAAAAAAGATCGCGTAATATAAAATCGCGTCTAAATTTGCTTGAGTATAAGTTTTATTAATTTTTTTGAACCGCTTGAGTTCTCTGTCTTCTGCTCCAAATATTTGCACCATTCGCATTCCTGTAATCCGTTCTTGCAAGAAAGCATTCATTTTAGAAATCTGTGTTCTGACCTTTTGGAAAGCGACTTTTACCCTTTCTTTAAAAATATAAGTACTAATCAATAGCAATGGAAACGTCACTAATGAAACCAAAGTCAACCGCCAACTCGTAGACATCATAATTGCAAAAACGACAATCATAGATAAAACATCTGCGATAATTGTAATTACACCTTGAGAAAAAACACTATTAATAGTTTCAATATCATTAATGGTTCGAGTGGTAGAAGTACCAATTGGTGTTTTATCAAAATATTGAAGTTGGAGGCTAGAAATCTGATTAAATACTCTGATTCTCAGGTCTTTAATCACGGACTGCCCCAATAGATTTGTAATATAAATGAAAATATATTTTAGAATGGCTTCAACGATTAGAACACTTATCAGAACCATCATCATATATACTAAACCATCAATATCTAGCCCTAAGATATGTTTATCGACGGTTTGTTGAATTAGATAAGGTTTTAATACACCGATTGGAGCAAGGACAACTACCAAAATTCCTGAGAATAGAAATATTGTTTGGTAGGGCTTTGCTAATCGCAATACTCGTTTTAGGAGTACGAAGTCTATTTTATTCTTGCTTTTTTTTTGATCTTGACTCATTCTTTTGCTCGTTATCATGTTCAACATACTTAACACTATGTTGAGATTAATGTTGAACGACGACAAATACAAAAGTCGTTATTTTTTATGGAATATAAAAGCAAGAGGCGATTGACGCTAAACGGTTGACGATGAACAGCACAAATACCGTTGAAATCCGTCAACCGTTTATGATCAATTCTTTATCCTGTTTTACTCTTTTTTCTTTTTACGTCCGTAAAGCTCATCTTTATCTACTTTTTGGACTTTTTTACCTGTTTTCAATTTGCGAGCTACTTCTTGATATGGCCCAACAACAACCTCTTCACCTTCTTTCACGCCAGACGTGATTTGAATGAATTCATCATCTTGAATACCGACTTCGACTTCTCTCAAAGAAACGGAATCATTGGCATACATAAATACGACGGTTCTTACATCATCTCCAGTATTTGTCGCTTTTTTCTTATTGGTCTTATCTTTATTCTTTTTCTCCTTTTCACGACTAGTCACAGCAGGTACAGGCAAACTTAATGCCTCCGTAATTGTATTAGTTTTAATATCAACTGTTGCTGACATTCCTGGGCGGAACGGGTATTTTCTTCGTTTTGAAATCAAGTGCTGATAAGAATTTCTATTGACGCGAACCTTTACGGTAAAGTTAGTCACTTGATCCGCAGAAAAACCTCCAGCCGCATTTTCTTGCGCGGTATTCGCAATTTCCATGACTGTACCTTTGAATTTTTTATCTGCGTAAGCATCAACCTCAATATTCGCTTCATCTCCGACCGAAACACGCAATACATCATTTTCACTCACATCAACTTGGACTTCCATGAATTTCATATTTGCAATACGCAAAATCTCCGTACCAGACATTTGCAACGTTCCTACAACGCGCTCGCCTTGCTCAATATTCAATTTTGAAATAATCCCGCTTGTTGGTGCGTAAATAGAGGTTTGATTCAAGTTCGTTGTTGCTTCTTTAACTGTTGCCTCTGAACTCTTGACAGAAAATCTTGCTGCTTCCGAAGATTGCTTCGCGCCTTCAAGACTAGCTTCGGCAGCTTTCTTATTCGCCGAAGTTGTTTTCACATTGGCTAACGAATTATCAAACTCTACTTGTGCAATTGCTCCATCTTTCAATAATTTAATATTACGATTATGGACAGTTTGAGCATTTTCATACTGCGCTTGCATTTGTAAAAGATTAGCTTCTACTTGTTTGATTTGAGCATTTGCATTCGCTAATTGTGCTTTTGAAGAGTTTTGAGCAGCAATTGCTCTTTCTAATGCTGATTGATACACATCAGGCTTAATTCTACATAATAATTTCCCTGCTGTTACAGAATCGCCCTCCTCTACAAACAACGCTACGACCTCGCCTGATACATCCGACGCGATTTTGACTTCTATTTCTGGAAAAATCCGACCTGCGGCAGATACTTCTTCCGTAATTACTCGTTTTGTTACTTTTTCCACAACGACCTTTGTACCGAGGTCTTTCTCTTTGCGCGTCATTGAAGCTACGACAGCTAAAATGACAATCACGCCAATCATACCAAATATTAATAGTCGATTTCTACTCTTTTTTTTAGCCATGATGTTAAATATTTAATAATATTGATTCTTTGTTATTTTTATTTTTTTAGTTTGGAATTATATTTTTTTCAACTTTTTTTAATACAAACAAGTATTTAAATATCAAAAAACACTAAATTATTTATCCAAAGAAATAGATTTTCCTTGATAGAAATCAATGATTTTTAATTTAAAAATATAATCATACTTAGCTAATATTGCCAATGTTTTGGCAGAATCAAGGTTATTTCTAGCTGTATTTAATTCAAAACTATTGGCTGTTCCTACCTCAAAACGACGTTGCGTATTAGCGAAAGCTGCTTCTTGTGCTTTAATACTTTTTTCGGAAGCTTCCAATTGTTTGGCAGCAGCTTTTGCATCGGCTATCGCGCGTAGAAGTTCTGACTTTAAGCCTTGGCGCAAAATGCGATTCGTATATTGTGTATTAATTACATTCAATTTGGCTCTTTCAATTGAAATTTCTGTGAGACCTTTATTATAAATCGGAATATTAACTTGCAAGCCGATGAAAGCACTAAGGTTTGTACCTAATTGTTTAAAGTAGCTCGATTTTGGAATATTAAGATCAAAAGTAGGATTGACAATGCCAAGATTTTGAGAAACACCATTAAATATAACTTGCGTATTTGTCGTATCAAAACCCGTTGGAATAACCTGCGCATTTGCTTGATCCAAAGCAATATTCGAATAATTAGTATTCAAACCACCGCCCACACTAACCGTCGGATAATAAGCACTTCTAGCAATATCAATACCTTTTTCAGCACTTTTTCTACGAAGTTCGCCTGCTGCAATATTGGGTTGATTTTCTACTGCAACATCAAACAAAGAAGTAACAGACAATGCGCCAATTTGATCCGCACTTGGCACATCAATCGTTGGTTTTTCAATTTTAAATTCCGCAGCAGGTTCTAACATCAACAACAACTTCAAATTGAGGTAAGAAATATCTACATTATTTTGATTAGCTACTAAAGTTTGTTCGCTTGTCGCAATTTGCGCTTCGATATCTAAGCGATTATTGGCGGGAAGCGTTCCAGCTCTAATCAATTTATTGGTTTGTGCGAGTTGATCTTCCAATTGTTTGATAGAGAGTTGACCGTTTGCCAGTTGCTCTTCTGCTAATAAAATTTGCAAATAAGCCCGAGCGACTTGAAGACCAATATCGTTTTTGGTGTCCTGCATATCCAGTTTTGCCGCTTCAATATTAAATTCGCTTTGCTGAATGGTGCTTGGTACTCTTCCTCCACTATAGATTAAAGCGCCAGCAGAAACAGAAAAACCATTAGAATGAATAGATCGACTAACGAAATCATTAGAAGTCGGATCGACCGAGCGACCAATATTAAAATTATAAGAAACCGAGCCATTCACGCTCGGATGATACTCTCTTTTGTTACCCTTCAAATTCAATTCCGATTGTTTCACAGCAACACTGGATTGCTGAATATTTAGATTATTTTGTTGAGCATGAGTGATACAACGTTCGAGCGACCAAAGAGAATTTTGAGCAGTCGAAAAACTAGCAAGACCAACTATAAAAAGTAATGTATATATATATTTCATCGTGGCTGATATTTTGTCAAATGGACGAATGACTTACTTTCACAATAGTAAAAAAGAAGGTTGGAAATCAAGAATTATTTATATCAAAAGAAAGTATTCATGGATAAAGATAATGTTTTGATGGTCGGTAGGTCAGTAGGTACAATTATATAGAAAAAAGATTTCTAAGAAAGGAAAAAGTTGAAATTGAATTATCTACACAAAAAATAAGTCTAATGAACATGCTTTTTTCTAACTAGAAATAAATACCTTACCGTTAATCGTTAAAAAATTTGATTATTCAATTGTAAATAAAAACTATGAAAGTATTTATTCTAATTATGGGAGTTATAGAATTATTAGCAGGTTTATTGCTTTTTCTTGCTCCAACAGTTGCTCCAGGTTTGGAAGATCTAAGCATTACAGGAATTACCTTAGCTAGAATGTATGGTGGAGCAGCTTTAGCCGTTGGTTGGTTTGCAATACAAACATGGAAAAATATGGTTCTTGTCTTGGTTCAAAGTTGTTTAAAAACCTTTGCTGTGTTTCATATTGGCGTTTCTATAGCTACTTTTTTAGGATATAATGCTGGTATGCAAGATTTTTTACCCGTTAGTATTTTACATGGTCTTTTAGCCGTTCTTTCTGTGTATTTTTTAGTACAGAAAAAAGGTTAGGTGAAAATATAGATCTATTAAATCAAGCTTTCAGGCGATATTAAATTCAACGCCTGAAAGCTATTTTTCTGAATTTTCATACTAAGAACGTTATTCAAGTCACACCAATATCAAATTAAAAACAAACTAGCTCAACCTACATTTTTGAATTTCATTTTGACAAACGATGATAAGTTTCTTTCTCAAAAAACAACTCAATATTTAGTGGCAATCAGCCAAAAACTCTAGTTTCAAAAACTAAGAAGATATGCTATTCCAAATATCTAAATAAATTTTCCAATCTCCTTCGATTTTTTTCCAAACAATAACATATTTTCCGCGCCATTTTGAGGTAGTATTATCTGATAATTTTAATGATTCTCCTTCGTAATAGCCATAATCATAGGCTTCATTTCCTAAAATTTTTATTTCGGAAGGCGTTACTTTATGATAGGTTGTTTTATAAAATGGACTAGGTGTCCAATATTTTTCAAGAACTTGACTGCCTTCCATAATATCCTGATTTTCTGGAAAAATTTTGCCATCCGTTGTATAAGCTGCTGCAATCGCTTTTGCATCGCCGTTCATAACATGTTTTGAAAATGCTGCTACATTTTTTAGTATGATTTCTTTTTCTGCGTCAACATTAACCTCTTTGGGCGGAATAGTGCAAGCAGAAAATAAAAAGATAGCAGCAATGAAAAATGAATATTTCATAGAAATTGATATTTTATAAGTTGCGAATTTTATTTCACTTAAAAATAAACATAAAATCCAAAAGTATTTGTTTTTGAAGATAGACTTCCTTATTTTCCATTTTCATAAAAACATTAGACTTGCACATTGCAGCCCATTAAGCTGCCGCTAAACAAGTCTATTCATTCATCAAGGAAATAAAAAATCATTGCAAGATACGTATAGACATAAAGGGCTTCGTCGCAGATTAGTGGATGAACTCCAAACAATGGGCATTCAAGACGAAAAAGTATTACAAGCCATTGCGACAGTGCCGCGTCATTTTTTCTTTGAAAGAACTTTTGTCCAGTTTGCGTATGAAAATGCAGCTTATCCAATTGATAAAAATCAAACAATTTCTCAGCCTTATACTGTTGCTTTTCAAACAACTTTGCTACAAGTAAAAAAACGCGAAAAAATACTAGAAGTCGGAACAGGTTCTGGTTATCAAGCGGCTGTTTTGGGTGTTTTGGGGGCGCGTGTCTATTCGGTCGAACGCATTAAATCTTTATATCAAAGTGCGAAAGTGCTTTTTGAAGCATTAGGAATGAGAAATGTCCGAAATTATTATCGAGATGGACACAAAGGCATGGGAGAATTTGCCCCTTTTGATAAAATTCTAGTGACCGCCGCCGCTAAAGAAATTCCAATCAAGTTATTAGAACAATTAAAAATAGGCGGCTTTTTGGTTATTCCAGTCGGAAAAGGACGACAACAACAAATGCTACGCATCCAGAAAACATCAGAAGATAACGAATATATAGAAGAGAATTTCGGTGGATTTAGTTTTGTGCCAATGCTCGACGGTCGAGAAGTTTAAATACTAATATTCAATTTCATTTTTTCGTAAAAAAAGTAAGTTAACAATAGACTTGTACGGCGGCTACTTAATTTTTTGCCATAGATCACTAGCCACCGTACAGGTATAATAAACAATCCTAAAATTTGAGATTGTTATTGATAACTTGCCTTTTTCTATAAAATCTGACTTTTGAAAAAACAAAAATCGTGACGAATAAATGAAAACCTAATCTGTTCAATCCTTAGCCAACAATAGCCATACTTCTCCATAATGATGCAAAGCATTTGCTATATTTTCGCCTGCTAAACCTGTTCCACTAAAGAAATCTATATGCCCTTTTTTGATCGCTCCTCCCACATCATGCGCAAACAAAATTCGATAATCATGACGCACTAAAACGCCTTCACTATTCAAAACAGGCACTTTTCCTAGCATCACACTACCTAAAGGAATCAAGGATTTATCAACTGCCACAGAATGTTGAGCCACTAAAGGAACGCCTGCCGCGCCCGAAGGTTTGCCGCTATTTTCTTTAAAAAACACATACGATTCATTTTGATTCAAAGTTTTTTGTAAATCATTAGGATTTTCTGCTGCCCATTTTCTAATCGCATCTAATGAAATTTTATCCGCTGGTACAAGCCCTTCCGCCACTAAATATTTGCCTAAACTCTTGTATGCATAACCATTTTTACCACCAAAACTCAATAGTTTTTGATCGCCATTTCGGTATTCTACCACGCCAGAACCTTGTACTTGCATCGTATAAATTTCGAGTAAACTAGACGAATAACAAATCTCTAAACCTTTGCCAGCTAGTGCTTTTTTATTATCAATATCTTCACGCGTTGGCTTTTTTCCATTCCAACTTTTAGGCTTGCGATAAAGCGGATATTTATAAATATCGGTCTTTTTTTTGCTCACTTGCAAAACAGGAATATAATAGCCTGTAAAATGCATATTGCCTCGATTATCCTCTCCATCCATTTGATGAAACTCCACAAAATCGCCTAAATCACCGCCTTCTGCTTGCCATTTTTTCACGGCTTTTATCGTTTTTTTGATTTGAAGATCAGAAACAGTCAATTCATCTGAAAGTTGATGTGTTCGTTTTTTTCTTTTCAAATATCGCTCTGTTCCTGCTATCGCTTCGCTCAATTCATTGGATTTGGGCGGTCTAATACCTTTCAAATCCGTTTTGGTATAACTTTCTTTTAGAAGAGGCGCGTCATGATCTTTTCCATTGTTTTCAAACTCATACCCCAAACCTGGCGTTTGATTAAGGTTTTTGTTTTGATTAGCATCGGAAGCCGCTTGTCTTTTTTCGGATCTATCACTTTGGCAACTCAATAATAAACTAAAACAAAGGATAGATAATACGATAGTCGTTTTTTTCATCAGATTATTAATAATGATTTTATAAATAGGTTTTTATGATTATTGAACCGTTTTAATAACTTTTCTTATGCTTTCAATTTAGATAATAATAGTTGTTTTTGGTCTTCTGACATTCCATAAATTGGCTGATGCCAATTGAGATCACGATAATAATCAATAGTTTGCTTGATACTTGTTTTTAAATCAATGATTGAAATATCGAAATCATTCAATAGTTTTTCATTACTATAAGTATAATAATCAGAATTTAGCCATAAGGGCATATCTGCCCATTGTTTGATTTCATTAGCCATTAAAAAATCGGACGGTGCATTAACAGTTTCAATTTTTTTATTTAAAATCTTAACTGTTGCTTTTATTATTTCTCTGATAGAAACTAGTGGATGACTCGTAACAGTATAGATATTTCGATGTTCAGAAATAGTCAAAGATTGAAGAATTACATTGACTAAATCTTTAACATAAGTCAATGAAAGCGTGCGTTTCCCTTCTTCTGGAACTAATACTTGCTCATATTTTTGGACTTGATACAACCAATAATACAACCGATCTGTATGATCAAATGCGCCATAAACTCAAGCTGGTCTTAATATGATATGATCAAAACCTGAGGTCTGTAAGAGACGTTCACAAGCAGCTTTTTTATTACCATAATGGACATACATACTCGATTCAGCCGCTTGCTCTGCCGTACAATCCATTATTGGCGTATCTTCTTTTCTGAGTATGGATTGCTCTTTTTCATTATCATAAACCGAGCAAGTCGAAACGAAAATATAGCGCTTTAAATCTTGATTAACTACTTTTAAAATTCGCTCCAAAGAATGCGGCAAATACCCCGAAAGATCAATAATATAATCCCATTTTTGCTGACCAATAATAGCTACTTCATCCGTATTTCTATCGCCTTTCAGCCTTTTCAAATCGGGAAAAACATCAGCATTAGTAATGCCTCGATTAAAAAGTGTCACTTCATATTCTTCTAATTTTGTTAAGGATTGAAGTAAATTTCGACCAATAAAATTAGTCCCACCAATGACAAGGAGTTGTTTCATAAGAGTATTTTTTTGATGATGATGTTCTATCTTATCTTTGCCTAAGATAATAAATTAGGCATTATTTTTTAGATAGAAAAATCATATTTTCTGAATTTTAACGGCTCATTATTTATCTTTTTTATAAATGTTTTGAACAAAAATTAGTAGTTCTTTTATGATTTTACTAACATTGTTGTTTATTTTTTACAAATTTTATTACAAGAAGATCATTTTTTTAAAAAATAGCTATGGAAAGCATTCAAGTATTTAAAAAAGATAAAAGCATTCAAGGAGAAATCACCTTAACTGGCTCAAAAAGTATTAGTAATCGAGCTTTATTGATTCGAGCTTTATGCCAAGATGATTTTGAAATTCAGCCATTAGCAGCAGCTCAAGACACACAAACGATGGTGGAATTGCTAGAATCAAACGAGCAAATCTTAGATGCCGGTCCTGCAGGAACGACCTATCGTTTCCTCACTGCCTATTTATCTTTGCAGGAAGGCGAGCAAATCCTAACTGGTTCGGAGCGAATGAAACAACGACCAATAGGTATTTTGGCGGAAGCCCTCAAAAAGCTAGGCGCGAATATCGAATACATGGAAAATGAAGGTTATCCGCCATTAAAAATAGGTTCGCCGACAGCCGATTTTGGAAAAAATAACCGCATAGAAATCCCTGCAAATGTAAGTAGTCAATATATTTCAGCCCTATTAATGATCGCGCCTAATTTGCCAAATGGCATTGAACTGGTCTTAACTGGCAATATTGTTTCAAGACCTTATATTCAAATGACTTTGAATTTGATGGCTTATTTTGGTATTAAATACGATTGGTCTGGACAGATTATTTTGATCAAAAATCAAGCTTATCAAGCTGAAAAATTTACAGTTGAGGCGGATTGGTCAGCCGCTTCTTATTATTATACTTTAGCTGCTTTCGCGGATGATTGTGATTTGCAATTGAATGGTTTATTTGAAAATAGTGTGCAAGGAGATTCTGCATTAGTCAAAATGACAACTCATTTTGGTGTACAAACGACCTTCAATGAAAAAGGTATTCATTTATCAAAATCGACTCCCAAAACAGGGCAGTTTATATATGATTTTTTGGAATGCCCTGATTTAGCGCAAGCTATTGCCGTGACTTGTGGTGGTCTTGGTATAGAAGGTTTATTTTCTGGTTTGGAAACGTTAAAAATCAAAGAAACAGACAGAGTCGCAGCACTTTATAATGAATTAAAAAAAGTAGGTGTTGATTTTATTGAGCAAGAAAATGGCGCTTGTATCGTCAATAAAAAAGCAATAAAGCCAGCACTTATACCAAGTTTTGCGACTTACGAAGATCATCGAATGGCAATGGCTTTTGCACCTTTAGCAATGTTACTTGATGTGGTTCAGATAGAAGAACCGAAAGTAGTTGGCAAATCTTATCCACATTTTTGGGAAGATTTAGAAAAAATAGGATTTCATTCTAAATAATAGAAAATAGGTAGGCATAGAAAAAAAGGTTCATTGACAATTTTTGCCAAAGATAGGAGGCACTTTGAAAGTGCCTCCTATCTAACCTTTGATTTTCAAACAATTATACATTTGTTTTAATTGATAAAATTCAGTTCTGGCAAAAATTGTCAAAGAACCTTTTTTCTATGCCTACCTATTTTAATTTTGAAATAAAATAAATGAGCTATTTATCTTTTACAAATCATTAAACTCAACACATTATAAATCAAATTTCATTTTTAATAATATAATAGTGTTACAACTTTAAAGTAGAAAAAAAATAATTTTTTCATTTTATTATTGCGAATTTAAAAAATATAACATACATTTGTTAGTATAATTGAAACAGTAAGTAATGAAACAATCTTTCAACATACATTCTTTAACAACTTTTATTGTGACTCCTCGTCGCAATACTACTGCTGTTTTCCCACGTCGCTTTAGGCGTGTATAATTATATTTTTCCGAGCAACGGGCATTTCGTCCCCTATTTGATTTCAATATCAATTTATTCAACTTTTGGCAATCAGTAATACTTACTGGTTACAGCTTATTTTTTTAATCATTTTTCAAAATAAAAGAAAAATGAAAAGGTACTTCTATACCTTTTTTTATAAAATCAACTCATGAATATATTAATCATCGGCGGTGGAAATATGGGATTAACTTTTGCCAAATCGTTTATCAATTCTCACGTCGTTACACCTGAACAACTGATTATTCTTGAAAAATCACAAGAAAGAGCCGCTCATCTCAAAACACTAAAAATTGCAAGGGTTTTTGATGATCCTATCTGTGTAAAAGCTGCGGCTCTAATCGTTTTGGCGGTCAAGCCACAAAATGCAAAAGATCTTTTTGAAGAGATGACAAAGTATGTTGATAATGATCAAGTTGTGCTAAGTATTATGGCAGGCGTTAAGATTGAAACGATCAAAAAACATCTAAAACTTGGGAAAGTTATCCGTGCAATGCCTAACCTTCCAGCTCAAATTGGTTTAGGAATGACTGGTTTTACTGCAACAGATGCCGTTTCAAGATTTGAACTTGGAGCTATCCAAAATCTACTTTCCACCACAGGAAAAACCCTTCATGTGGATAATGAAGAAGCCATCGACAAAATCACTGCTATTTCTGGTTCTGGTCCTGCTTATATGTTTTATTTCTTAGATGCAATGATTACTGCTGCCAAAGAAATGGGCTTTAATAAAGGTGAAGCAGAACTTTTAGTTGTACAAACTTTCAAAGGTGCACTCCAACTTTTCCAACAAAATAGCTTCACTTGCCAAGATTGGATTAATAAAGTGGCTTCAAAAGGCGGAACAACCGAAGCCGCAATTCAAGCTTTTAATAATAAAGCAGTTCGACAACATATTGTTGATGGAGCAAATACAGCATGGAAACGCGCAGTAGAATTAGGAAATTAAATTGCAACAATAGGAAAACGTAGGGCAAAGACATGCCTTTGCCCTACATTGTCCCATAGCGATCAAAACCAAAAAAATATGGAAATCAGAATTGAAATAGGTAATAAAAACCATGAAAAATATGCGCAAGCCGTCTGTGATATGATAGACGATGCAGCTAAAAAACGAGGAACAGGAATCGCAAAACGCAAGACGGAATATATTGCAGAAAAACTGATAGATGGGAAAGCTATAATTGCACTTCGAGGCGAAGAAGTAGCTGGTTTTAGTTATATAGAATCTTGGGAACATGGAAAATATGTAGCTAATTCAGGATTAATTGTTTCGCCTAATTTTCGCAAAATGGGCCTAGCTAAACGCATCAAAGAAAATGTGTTTAAGCTATCTAGAGATAAATACCCTAGCGCCAAAATATTTGGTATTACAACGAGTTTAGCGGTTTTGAAAATAAATTCAGAGTTGGGATATAAGCCTGTTACTTTTTCTGAATTGCCACAAGAAGAGGCTTTTTGGAAAGGTTGTTCGACGTGTCCAAATTTTGATATTCTGACCCGAACAAATCGAAAAATGTGCCTTTGTACTGGCATGTTAGCGCCTTCTAAAATTGAGGTAGAGATGAAATTAAATTTAACAAAATTAATCATTAACAATAAATAAGTAACTATGAAAAACAATGAAAAGGAAAAAGTAGTGTTAGCCTATAGCGGCGGTTTGGATACCTCATTTTGTATCAAACATTTAACGCTTGATCGAGGTTTGGAAGTTCATGCAGTCATGGTCGATACAGGCGGTTTTTCGGAAGAAGAAGTAATTGTTGCTAAAGAAAAAGCTTTCAATCTAGGAGCAGTGTCTTTTGAAAAGATTGATGCAGTAGAGGATTATTATGATAAATGTATCAAATACTTAGTATTTGGAAATGTATTAAGAAATAACACTTATCCACTTTCTGTAAGTGCGGAACGCATTGTTCAGGCGGTTGGTGTAGTTGAATATGCGAATAAAGTAGGGGCAAAATACGTTGCTCATGGTAGTACAGGCGCAGGAAATGATCAAGTTCGTTTTGATTTGATGATCCAAATTCTTGGAAAAAACTTAGAAATTATTACGCCAATTAGGGATTTACAATTGTCTCGTCAAGCGGAAATTGAATATTTGAAAAAACATGGTGTTCATCTAAGTTGGGAAAAAGCGCAATATTCAGTTAATAAAGGAATTTGGGGAACAAGCGTTGGTGGTGCGGAAACATTAACTTCCGATCAAGCTTTGCCTTCAAGTGCTTATCCAACACAATTATCAAAAGAAACGCCAGAAAAAGTAACGCTTCATTTTCAAAAAGGAGAATTTGTAGGTATCAATGACAAGACTTTCGATCATCCTACACAAGCAATTGCTGCACTTCAAAACCTTGCAGGCGCATTTGCCATTGGTCGAGATATTCATGTAGGCGATACGATTATAGGTATAAAAGGTCGAGTCGGTTTTGAGGCTGCCGCGCCTTTGGTCATCATCAAAGCCCATCATTTATTAGAAAAACACACTTTAACAAAGTGGCAACAATATTGGAAAGAACAGCTCGCAAATTGGTTTGGAATGCTATTGCATGAAGGGCAATATCTAGATCCTGTGATGCGAAATATCGAAACTTTCTTAACCGATACACAAGAAAATGTTACTGGAAAAGTCTTTGTTCAATTACATCCTTATCGTTTTGAATTATTAGGAATTGAATCGGCTCACGATTTAAAAAATCCTGATTATGGCGATTATGGTGAGATGAATAAAGGTTGGTCTGCCGAAGAAGCTAAAGGATTTATTAAACTAATTGGTCAGCAAAGTAAGATTCATAGATTAGTGAATGCTTAGTCAGGAGCGAGGAGCGAGGTGTCGGGGGCGAGGCAAATTTAAATGCCTAGCACCTTGTTTTTAATAAGAAATTATACAATTAATAAAATAATGATAAAGGTTGGAATTATAGGTGGTGCAGGCTATACGGCAGGCGAATTGATACGAATTTTGTTGTATCATCCAAAAGTGGAAATCGGTTTTATTCATAGCACAAGTAATGCAGGAAATTCGATTAGCGATGTTCATACTGATTTAGTCGGCGAAACAAATATCGTGTTTACCAATATCTTGCAAGATGATGTAAATGTGATTTTCTTATGTATGGGACATGGAAAATCTAAGGTGTTTTTAGAAAAAAATACGATTGCTAGTTCGATCAAAATCATAGATTTAAGTCGCGATTTTCGATTAAAAGCGGATAGCCATAATTATGTTTATGGTTTGCCTGAATTGAATAAAAGCGCGATTCAAGCGTCTAATTATATTGCTAATTGTGGCTGTTTTGCCACGGCTATTCAATTAGCATTATTGCCTTTGGCGAAAGCACAAAAATTGACAAATGCCGTTCATGTTCATGCAATAACTGGCTCTACAGGCGCAGGTCAAAAACCAGGTCGAACGACACATTTTAGCTGGAGAAATAATAATGTTTCGATTTATAAAGCATTCACACATCAGCATTTAGGCGAGATCAAACAGAGTTTGCAGCAGTTACAACCGAGTTTTGATAAAGCCATTCATTTCTTGCCTGTACGTGGTAATTTTTCGAGAGGAATTTACGCAAGTGCTTATTTAACAAGTGATTTGACTGCCGAAGAAGCCACTGAATTATATCAAGATTTTTATAAAAATGAGCCATTTGTGGTCATTACTTCTAAAGATCCGCATTTGAAACAAGTTGTTAATACCAACAAAGCGGTGCTTCATATCAAAAAGCAAGATGATCAATTATTAATCATTTCTATGATTGACAATTTGATAAAAGGCGCGTCGGGTCAAGCCGTTCAGAATATGAACTTAATATTTGGATTGGAGGAAACATTGGGATTGAATCTGAAAGCAACATATTTTTAAATTAAGGGACAAGGAAATAAATAAGCTACCCAAGATTGCGTAATGAATTTTATTTTTTGCACGCTCCCTAAAAAAGTAAATCTTTTATAAGTTCATCAAACTAGAATAAACAATGAAAAATAATCTATTTGACGTATATCCTTTATTTGAAATCGAGCCTGTAAAAGGGAAAGGATGTCATGTTTATGATAAAAACGGACAGAAATATTTAGACCTATATGGTGGTCATGCCGTTATTTCCGTTGGGCATAGTCATCCGTATTATGTTGAGAAAATTAGCCATCAATTACAGCAGTTAGGATTTTATTCCAATTCTGTTCAAAATAGTTTGCAAGTAGAACTCGCGGAAAAGTTAGTCGAACTTTCGGGCTGTACTGATTATCAATTATTCTTATGTAATTCAGGTGCAGAAGCTAATGAAAATGCTTTGAAATTAGCCTCTTTCACAACAGGAAAAACAAAGGTCATTTCTTTTAAAAAAGGCTTTCATGGAAGGACTTCCGCTGCGGTCAACGTGACAGACATTGATAAAATAAAAGCACCAATCAATAAGACTTTTGAAGCAGAAATCCACGAATGGAACAATTTTAATACAGTTAAAGCCAGTCTAGAAAAAGGTGATGTTTGTGCAGTTATTATTGAAGGTATTCAAGGAATTGGCGGTATTCATGTGCCGAATCGCGCTTTTTTGCAAGCTGTCGCACAATTGTGTCAAACCCATGAAGCTATTTTAATTTTAGATGAAGTGCAATCAGGGTATGCGCGAAGGGGTCATTTTTTTGGGTATCAATTCACTGATATTCAACCAGATATCATTTCTATGGCAAAAGGAATGGGGAATGGTTTTCCAATAGGTGGAATTTTAATACATCCAAAACATAAAGCAAAATACGGGATTTTAGGATCTACGTTTGGTGGTAATCATTTAGCATGTGCGGCAGGCATTGCGGTTTTGGATATTATTAAAAATGAAAATCTACTGGAACATGCTACGGAATTAGGCGAATATTTCATGAACGAACTCGGCGCTATTCCGCAAGTAAAAGAAGTTCGTGGAAGAGGCTTGATGATCGGTATTGATATGGGAAAATCAATCAAAGCATTGCGCAGTAAATTATTATATGAAGACCATATTTTTACGGGTTCTTCTTCTGATCCTAATACGATCCGTATGCTTCCGCCATTGAATGTGACCAAGCAAGAAATTGATTATTTTTTAGATAAATTTAAAGCAGCTATTCTTGATTTTTAAATAAAAAACCTTCTCTTCTATGAAACAGTTTGTTAGTGTAAATGATGTTAAAAATGTGACGCAATTAGTCCAAGATGCGCTTGATTCTAAAGCTAATCCCTTCGGGGAAAAGAAAATTGGACAAAACAAAACGCTGGGTTTGCTCTTTTTTAATCCGAGTTTACGCACTCGATTAAGCACTCAAAAAGCAGCTAAAAATCTGGGAATGTCTGTGATGTCAATGGATTTAAATACGCATGGTTGGCGATTAGAATTTGAAGATGGCGCAATCATGAACAGCGATAAAGCGGAACACATCAAAGAAGGCGCGGCAGTAATTAGTCAGTATTGTGATATAATTGGCGTGCGAACTTTTCCAAGTCTAACCGATCAAGAAAAAGATTATCAAGAAACGATTTTAAGTCAATTTATAAAACACGCCTCCGTTCCAGTGATTAGTTTGGAATCGGCTACGCGTCACCCGTTGCAATCATTGACTGATTTAATTACTATTAAAGAACATCAAAAAACAAACCGCCCTAAAATTGTGCTTTCTTGGGCACCGCACCCGAAAGCCTTGCCTCAAGCTGTCGCCAATTCTTTTTCAGAATGGATGATTGCCGCTGATATGGATTTGACGATTACCCACCCAAAAGGCTATGAATTATCACCCGATTTTATCAAAAATACGCCTATCGAATACGATCAAAAAAAGGCTTTTGAAGGAGCAGATTTCATTTATACCAAAAATTGGTCTTCCTTCAATGACTATGGAAAAATCATTCAACCCAAATCAAATTGGATGATTACCGCTGAAAAAATGGCTTGGACACATGAAGCTTATTTCATGCATTGCTTGCCTGTCCGTAGAAATGTGGTCGTTGCTGATGAAGTACTTGATAGCGAAAAATCGTTAACTATCAAGCAAGCGAATAATCGAACATATGCCGCGCAAGCCGTTTTGAAAAATATTTTAAAATAAGCGTTATGAAGCAACTAAACATTATAAAAATAGGCGGAAATATTATCAATAATCCAGCCGTATTAACGGAAGTTTTGACCGACTTTTCGAATATGGAAGGATTGAAAATATTGGTACACGGCGGAGGTAGAAAAGCCAGTCAAGTGCTCAAAAGCATGGGCATCGAACCCAAAATGATCAACGGTAGACGCGTAACAGATGAAACAACACTCGAAGTCGTAACGATGGTTTATGCAGGTTTGATTAATAAAAATGTCGTGGCACAATTGCAGGCTTTGGATTGTATGTCGATTGGGATGACTGGCGCAGATTTGAACAGCATTCAATCGCATAAACGAATAGTGAAAGACATTGATTATGGTTTTGCTGGCGATATTGACAAAGTAAATGGAAAGGCTATTTCCGCTTTACTTAGTGCTAATTTTACGCCTGTTTTTTGTTCTATTACACATAATAAAAACGGCTTACTACTCAATACAAACGCTGATACGATTGCTTCGACTTTGGCAGTTGCATTGTCTGATTTTTATAAAGTGTCCTTAAAATTTTGTTTTGAAAAGGATGGTGTTTTGTTGGATGTGACGGATGATAGCTCTGTGATTGTTGAATTAGACAAGGCAAAATATGCCACTTATAAAAATGAAAATAAGATATTCGATGGCATGCTTCCGAAAATTGATAATGCTTTTGATGCACTGAATGCTGGCGTGCAAGAAGTATTTATTTGTAGTACGAATGCTTTGAAAGCCGATTATTTTAAAGGAACAGCTCTAGTACATTAATTATGAATAAGTATATAACATTACTACAAAATCTAATTTCTACGCCATCTTTTTCAAGAAAAGAAGCCGAAACAGCCGAATTAATCAATAATTTCTTCAAAAACGAAGATATTCCGACTAATCGAAAATGGAATAACATTTGGGCAAAATCTAAATATTGGGCGGAAAACAAGCCGACTATTTTGCTCAATTCTCATCACGATACCGTCAAACCTGCTAAAGGTTATACGCGAAATCCGTTTGAACCAACGATTGAAAAAGGCATTTTGTATGGCTTAGGAAGTAATGACGCTGGCGGTTCGCTGGTCGCATTGATAGCGGTTTTTGTACATTTTTATAATAGAAAGAATTTGCCTTTTAATTTGATTATTGCAGCGACAGCGGAAGAGGAAATTTCAGGTAAAAATGGAATTGCAAGTATTTTAGGCGATTTAGGACAATTGGATTTGGGCATTATTGGCGAACCTACTCAAATGCGCATGGCAATTGCGGAAAAAGGTTTGATGGTTATTGATGGCTATGCCAAAGGAAAATCTGGACACGCTGCGCGAGAAGAAGGTATTAATGCCCTTTATATCGCGATGGAAGATATTCAGCGAATCAAAAATTATGAATTGGATTTGGTCTCTAATTTATTAGGAAAAACTAAAATGTCTGTGACGCAAGTGACGGCTGGTACGCAACATAATGTCGTTCCTGATAATTGTCATTTCGTGATTGATGTCCGAACAAATGAGCATTATAGTAATGAAGCCGTTTTTGAAATTTTACAAAAAAACACTGATTCTGAGCTAAAAGCGCGTTCTTTTCGCCTCAATTCTTCAGGAATTTCGTTAGATCATCCGATTGTAAAAAAGGGTTTGAAAATGGCATTGCCTTATTATGGTTCTCCAACTTTGTCGGATCAAGCCTTAATTAATGGTATTCCGACGATCAAAATCGGTTGTGGAAAATCCGAGCGTTCTCATACGGCTGATGAATTTATTTACATTTCAGAAATAGAAAAAGGCATTGAGATTTATATTGATTTATTAGAAGGATTATTTTTATAAAAGATAACATTCTAAGAAATTACCTAATTTTGTTGAAAACATTAATATGATAAATCGACTAAACATAGGGTGGTTTTTATTAGTTATAGGCTTGTTTTCTTGCTCGTCGAAAGTAGAAAAACAAGACAAAATAGCTGATGAGAACTTAATACATAAAGAAATAACGAAGGATACAGTCAGTGTTTCTTTGCCAGAAAAAGTAGTTGAGAATAAGATATTAACAGAAGAGGATACGATTGATTTATTAATACCTTTCGTTGCAGAAAACTTTCCAGAAATGAGGTTTTCACATTATCAAAGTGGAAATTTAGATAAAGACGATCAAAATGATCTCGTTATTGTTTTAGAAAGAGAATGTAAGGAAGAAGAAGAAAAAACAACAGATGAATCAATGTGCAATAAAGTTGTTTTTTTGAAAAATAAAACTTTTCCCAATTATGAAATTGTAGCAATGAATGATTACATAATTACTTGTTCGGATTGTGGAATGCGAAGTATTCCGCAAATTGTGATCAATAATGGCTATATCTCATTTGAAAACCTAATTGGCAGCTTTGAGAGAACATTTGAGGTCATTACTTTTAAATATAATACTGTTGAAAAAGATTGGTTTTTGCATCGAATTGGTACAGAAAATTATAGTTCTAGAGCAAAAAATAATCCAGATGGCGAAATTAAAGTAAGAACACAAATAAGAACAAAAGAAGATTTTGGAATAGTTAGATTTAAGGATTTTAATGATGAGTAAGTGATTATATTAATTTTTTTAAACCAAAAAATAAGTAATATAAAATAAGAATTATGAAATTGTGGCAGAAGGATTTTCAGATAGAAAAAACGATTGAAAACTTTACAGTTGGACAAGATAGAGCATTAGATTTATGGCTCGCCAAATATGATATTCAAGGTTCATTAGCTCATATTAAAATGCTGGAAAGTATTGGGTTATTGACGAAAGAAGAATTGATTGCTTTGGAAAAAACGTTGAAAATTATTTATCAAACGGCTAAAAATAAGACGTTTATCATTGAGGAAGGTATGGAAGATGTGCATTCTCAAGTGGAATATATGCTCACCAAAACATTGGGTGATATTGGTAAAAAAATTCATAGTGGACGTTCTCGAAATGATCAAGTCTTAGTTGATTTGCGTTTGTTTATTCGAGCTGAAATTAGAGAAATTACTAGTTTGACCAAAGCTTTATTTGATACATTAATTCAATTGAGTGAAACGCACAAGGACAAACTAATGCCTGGTTATACGCATACTCAAATTGCGATGGTTTCCTCTTTTGGATTGTGGTTTGGTGCATATGCGGAGAGTTTGGTGGACGATTTGACGCTTTTGCAGTCCGTTTATAAGATTAATAATCAAAATCCGTTAGGTTCTGCGGCTGGTTTCGGTAGTTCTTTTCCTTTGAATAGGACTTTAACAACGGAACTTTTGGGTTTTGATAATTTGAATTATAATGTCATTCATGCACAATTAGGACGTGGCAAAACAGAGCGTTTTTTGAGTTATGCAATGGCTTCTGTCGCTTCTACTTTGGGAAAATTAGCGGCTGATGTATGTTTGTATATTAATCAAAATTTCGGTTTTATTGCTTTTCCGAATGAATTGACAACAGGATCGAGCATTATGCCACACAAGAAAAATCCTGATGTTTTCGAACTTATTCGAGCGCGTTGTAATCAATTACAGGCTTTACCAAATGAAATTTCTTTATTAACCACCAACTTAATTTCGGGTTATCATCGCGATTTTCAATTAACGAAAGAAACACTTTTTCCAGCTATTGAAAATTTGAAATCGTGTTTGAAAATTACAGATTTCGCACTTAAAAATATCATTATCAAAACCGATATTTTGAATGATGATAAATATAATTATTTGTATAGTGTGGAAGAAGTCAATCGTTTGGTTCTGAGCGGTATTCCGTTTCGAGATGCTTACAAAATAGTGGGAGAAGCGATTGAAAAAGGCGATTTTAACCCAGAAACGGCCGTTAATCATACGCATGAAGGCAGTTTAGGTAATTTGTGCAATGACGAAATTAATGCTAAAATGGAAAAGGTTTGGCAGGGTTTTAATTTTGAAAAAGTAGATAAAATAATCGAAGAATTATTAGCTTAATAATTGAAAAGCACGTTTCTAATTTTTTTAGAAACGTGCTTTTTTTGTTTAATTTCTTAATTCTTCACGAAGCTTTACGAGTAATATTCCGAGCATATTTTTGCCGCTCCCGTCTCCACCATCGCCCCAATAACTATCATTTACAGTATGTTCAATAATTTTTTGATCGCCCGTTTGGAGCAATAACTCTTTCAATTCTGGATATTGAGTAAATTTTGCTTTGAGTGCATCATACATTATATTATCTTTTATTTTGTTCCAATTTTTTCTAATTGGAACACTTCTCATTCTACCCAGCTTTGCGGCTTTCATTGGGCTTTTAGCTTTCTGTATTTTATATTCATGCTCCATTCCTACAAATTTCTGGGCTTGAAAATAATGCTCCGAAGTGGGCCAGGTTTTGCCTTTCAATTTGATAGGAAATAAAGCAAAGTTGGAAAATTCACCATATTTATCATTAACAGAATAGAATTTTATTGCTTGATTATTCATCGTTTTATAGTTTAGTACTTATTACCTTTTTGCTTTTGTTTTAGTTCCATAAACGACGTATTAACAATAATTTCTACCCAATTTTTTACCTTTTTTTATTCTAAAGAATAATCCTTAACAAGAAGTTTTCCTTTTTCAAAATTCAAAATAACCCGCTTGGATTTCACGCCTTGTTTTTTCCATTCAGTTGGAATTTGATAAGAATCATCATACAAGTCTTCATAAAAATTAAGGTAAATTTCATCTTTTTTATCTCCATCAAGATCATCAATCATCAATTGAGGAAAACAAGCAGAGGCTTTTTTAGTTAGTTTTTGTTTTGTTTCTGGATAAGGAAAATCAATTTGAGCAGTTGGGAAAGCCCAAGTTTTTTGATCCGAACTTGTTACTATTTTTAAATAATAATAAACGTGAGCTCCGCCATTACCAATAAATAATAAAGAATCTTTTTTTCCATCGCCATCTAAATCATAAAGATCAGAATAATCATAAGAACTATTGATTGTTTGTGTATATGGATTATAAATTTGAACATAATTTTCATCGAAAGGAATGGTTTGAGCATAACCAATTTCAAAAAACAAAAGAAGAAGGATGATTAAGTGTAATTGTTTCATTTTTATGTTTTTATCTTATACACCTATGATAAGATATTTTTATAAAAAACCAAACTAAAGCGGCTGCTATTATTCCTTCTACAATCTGTGTAAGTCTACTATTTTGAATATTTGCATCTTTGTATTAAAAAATTACTTATCCTTTAGACTTTAACTAACAGTACTATAACTAATATAGTGTATCAAAATTTCATAAAAAATAGACTTGTATGGCGGTTACTTAACAACTCG
>CAKZLL010000043.1 GCA_937125475.1 uncultured Saprospiraceae bacterium
AGTTAATCAGAAAAACAGGAAGGCAAGCGATTGAAAGAGATACATTATATAATGTAGTGAAAGATTATACGGATCATAAATTTGAAGAACAAGTTAATTTTAGAAATTACCGTTATATTCCATTGCCAGTTGTTAATAATTGATAGTTGATAATGGAGAATTGATAATGCCAGAGTTGGTGTGATTCTGATTGATGATTAGTTTTTTATTCACGCATTAGATATATAAAATGGACAAGAAGGAAATATTTATTCTTAGACACGGAGAGACGGATTATAATGCGCAACGTATTATTCAAGGAAGAGGCGTTAACTCTGATTTGAATAGAAAAGGGCGAGCGCAGGGCATGGCGTTTTATGATAAATATAAAGGGGAAGAATTTGAAGTGGTATTGACTTCGGAGCTAAAAAGAACGCAACAAACCGTTGCGTCATTTATCAATGATGGTATTCCTTGGGAAAAACATGGTGAAATTGATGAGATGGATTGGGGTATTCATGAAGGAAAAAAAGGTACGCCAGCCATGAAAAACGATTATGTAGCTATGACAACCGCTTGGAAATCTGGTAATTATAATTATCGAATTGAAGGTGGTGAAAGTGCGCAAGAATTAGCAGATCGTTTGACTATTTTTGTAAATCATCTAAAAACTAGAGCAGAAGAAAAAATATTGGTTTGTTCTCATGGTCGGGCAATGCGCTGTTTAATGGCGGTTTTGAAAGAAGACGCTTTAAAGGATATGGAACAATATATGCATCATAATACAGGCTTATATAAGGTTATTTTCAATGGGAAGAAATTTGATTTTGAAACGGTTAATGATATAAGTCACTTGGAAGATTTGAATTTTTAAAGAAGAAAATTTATTACTTTCGTTATACAAATTGAAGATCATACGCTTTCTAAAAGTGCATGATCTTCAATTTTTTTTAATAAAATTGCAAAAAAGAATAAAGAGAAGTTTATTTATAACACATTTAATTTTTTACCAAATAATAGTTGAATTTTTATCAAAGTGTCATAAATACACTATCTTAGCTATATTATTTTTCTAACGCAAAAAAACTTAATTAAGAATGATAAAAGCATGTCTTTTTGATCTAGATGGCGTGGTGGTTGATACTGCAAAATACCATTATATTGCTTGGAAACGCTTGGCAAACGAGCTTGGGATAGATCTAACAGAAGAAGAAAACGAAGAGTTGAAAGGCATTAGTAGAATGCAAACCCTCGAAATTATTTTAACAAAAGGGAATCTTCAAAATAATTTCTCGGAAGAGGAAAAAGCAGCTCTAGCAGCTAAAAAAAATGATTGGTATAGAGAATTTGTCCTGAAAATGGATGAGAAGGAAGTATTGCCAGGAGTTGAGGATTTTTTAAAAGTCTTACAAGCGAACAATATTAGAATAGGTTTAGGATCAGCGAGCAAAAACGCCGCAACTATCCTTGAAGTGACAAATATGACCGCTTATTTTGAAGTGGTTATTGATGGAACAAAAGTAACAAAATCTAAACCAGATCCACAAACATTCTTAATGGGAGCGGAAGCTTTAGGCGTTGATCCGAGCGAAGCAGTGGTTTTTGAAGATTCTTACAAAGGATTAAAAGCAGGTTTAGCAGGTGGTTTTTACACGATAGGAATAGGAGAGGAGCGTGTTTTGGGCGAAGCTCACATCGTAGTTGAAGGCGTAAAAGACGTGACTTTAGCCACATTTGAGGCTTTTAATAAATAAAATAAGGGTAAAAAAGGTGTCAGGGGCGAGGTGTCAGGAGTCAGTTTTTTAAATGAGCTGACCCTTGACACCTCATTCCTGACCCCTAAAATCAAAAATAATGAAACAATATTTGCATCACGACGAATGGCGTATTATTGAAAAAGGCTTAAATCCAGCCTATAATAAAATTTCTGAGAGTGTTTTTAGTTTAGGAAATGGCAAAATGGGACAACGTGCTAATTTTGAAGAGAAATATAGTGGTCCAACTTTATTAGGTAATTACGTGGCGGGCGTTTACTATCCAGACAAAACTCGTGTGGGTTGGTGGAAAAACGGCTATCCAGAGTATTTTGCAAAAGTACTAAACGCAGCAAATTGGGTCGGAATTGGAGTAGAAGTGAATGGCGAAGTCTTAGATTTAGCTGTGGCAAATGTATCTGATTTTCAGCGTATTTTGGATATGAAAGAAGGATATTTAAACCGAACTTTCAAAGCAGAATTGGCTAATGGTAATCAAATCAGCGTTAATACAACTCGTTTGAATAGTATTGCGGATGATGAAATTGGCGCAATCAAATACCAAATCAAAGCGGAGAATTTCAGTGGTCAGCTTCAACTCACGCCTTTTATTGATTTTGATGTAGAAAATGAAGACTCTAATTATGATGAAAAATTTTGGGTTGAGGTAGATAAAGAAGTGGAAACGGGTAATGGTTTCATTACAGCACGGACTAAAAAAACTGATTTTTATGTCTGTACTGGTATGTCAGTTGTAGTTTTGAAAAATGGACAAGCTGTTGATTTTCAAGCTGCTGCTAATCAAAGAGATAAATACATTGAGAATGTGATCTCAATTGATGTTGAACAAGGAGATGAAATCACTTTGTATAAATATGCAACTAATATTTCTTCTTTTTATTATGAAAAATCAGCAGTAAATGAGCAAGCTAAAAAAGCAGTTGAACGCGCGAAAAATGCAGGTTTTGATGCTTTGATGGACGCACAAAAAGCGGCTTGGGCAGGCAAATGGGAAGAATCTGATATTTCAATCGAAGGCGATGTTTCAGCTCAACAAGGCATTCGTTTTAATATTTTTCAGCTTAATCAGACCTATACAGGCGAGGATGAGCGCCTAAATATTGGACCGAAAGGTTTTACTGGTGAAAAATATGGCGGAAGTACCTATTGGGATACGGAAGCGTATTGTATTCCTTTTTATATGGCAACTAAAGACCAAAAAGTAGCTAGAACATTATTAGAATATCGCTATAATCATTTAGGAAAAGCCATTGAAAATGCTGAAAAACTAGGCTTTACTAATGGCGCAGCTTTATATCCGATGGTAACTATAAATGGTGAGGAATGTCACAATGAATGGGAAATTACTTTTGAAGAAATTCATAGAAATGGAGCTATAGCATTCGCTATTTATAACTATTATCGATATACAGGAGATTACAGCTATATTCCAGAAAAAGGACTAGAAGTTTTAATTGGAATTGCTCGTTTTTGGCAACAACGCGCCACATTTTCAGCAGACAAAAATCAATATGTTATTCTTGGTGTAACAGGTCCAA
>CAKZLL010000044.1 GCA_937125475.1 uncultured Saprospiraceae bacterium
CAATTAAACAACCAATAACTAATACCAATAAATAAAGCAATTAATCCCAATTGAAAAAATGGAAAGAATTTCAACATCGCCAACAATCGAGAATTTTTATAATGAACATAATTGCTATAATACCTCGTTTTTACAGGAATAGAATCACCAACTTCGGAGCGCATTAAAGCTAATTGTCGATTTAAATTAACCTTAGAAGTATCAAAATTCACGAAGTCAACGACTTCCCCAAATTCATTTGTAATGATAGCAGGAATGTTTTTATTCTCCGTAACAATATCAAAAATATATTGTATACTCATTTCTGCGACCACCGAATCCTCCCCAAAAGACTGTCCTAATACCGATATAGCACCAGCCCATTGTTTAGCTTGTTGACGCTCCTCAATCGCAATTTCATTCGCAATATAAGAGGTATAAACCAAAGAAATAAGCACAATAATAGCTCCTGTAAGAGCTAAATAGATCTTCCAACGCGATTTTTTAGTATAAATGTCCATTCCAAGAATTAAGTAAGGATCAGAAAATCAGAAAGATTAAACCTTAAATAAAAGATAATATTTAAAGATTTGATATAAAAGAAGTTAACAAATGTACAAAATCTTGTTTTATTTAGAACGATTAACTTAGGAGATTATGAAAAATTTAATCTTAAAACAATTTTTTTAGGATTAAAATAGAACATATTACATTTTTTTGTAATTTCATGGTGATTTTTAGAATTTTGTTTTTTGAGAATAGCATTTTAGCATGATTTTTTCTTAAAGCTCTCTTAAATATTATTTTAAGTTTTCACACACAAATCATTAGATAGATAAAAGAACTCTTTGAGAATGGAACAACAAAAAACGGAGCTACAAAGAATTGAGCGACTTAGAAATTATCGAATTATAGATACACCTCAAGAAGAAGAGTATGACTATATCACAAAAATGGCTGCTCATATTTGCAAAACTCCAATCTCACTAATTACGTTAATTGATATGAATCGACAATGGTTCAAATCCTCCGAAGGCGTAGGAGAGCTTAAAGAAACACCCCGTGAAATCTCTTTTTGTGAGCATACAATCCAGCAGGAAAACGACTATATGGTTGTCAATGATTTATCGAAAGATGAGCGTTTTGTTGCCAATCCCTTTGTAGTCGGTGCACCTTATGTTAAATTTTATGCTGGGGTCAGCCTTAAAACTAGTGATGGTTTTAAGCTAGGAACTGTTTGTGTATTCGATGATAAGCCTCGAACATTAACAGAAGAACAATTAGAAAGCTTGAAATTATTATCAAGTTATGCAATGAAATTGATGGAATTAAGAAGCCAAAATTTTGAATTGCAAGCGATACAGAAAACATTAGAAAATACAAATAAAGACCTAAGACAATATGCTCATGCTGTTGCTCATGATATCAAATCACCTTTGCGCATCATGAATTCATTTGTATCTTTGCTCATGCGAGGATCAAAGGATAAATTCAATGAACGTGAACAAGAGTTCATGAATTTCATTGGTAATGCCGCCAAAGAATTATCAAACTATACCCGAGAATTACTTACGTTTACCGAAAATGCACAAATTGATGTGAAACATTGTACGATAGTTGATCTTGTGCAATTAGTTGATGGATTGAATAATCTTTTAACCAAAAATACAGGTGTAGAAGTCATATATAATAAAGATGCTCCGCCAATTTTTGTCTCCGAAGTAGGGCTAAAACAGATTTTACACAATTTAATTTCTAATAGTATTCGATATCGAAATCCAGAATCGCCAGCTCCTTTTGTGAAAGTTAAAATGACAGAAGATGAGCATTATTATAAATTCAGTGTGAAAGATAATGGACAAGGAATTTCTAAAAAACGTATGAAAAATATCTTTGGATTATTTAAAAAAGATCCAGCTAAAGCAGAAAGCACTGGATTAGGATTAAATCTAGTGAAGCGGTTGATCGAAAAAATGGATGGGACAATTGAAGTCAAGAGCAAAATAGGAAAAGGAACAACGATTAAGTTTACCATCAAAAAAATCATTTCCAATTAACACATTCTTCCTAATAAAAAAGGGTAAATACTATTCTAAAACACTAGAATAGTATTTATTTTTCGTCCTTACAACGAAAATTTCGTTCATTAAACGAAAAAAACTTGACTTACTCAATAAAAGTACTTATGTTTGTATCAAGCAATTAGAAAATGCTTTTTCTTTTGGCTCAATAAAACGAAAATTTCGTCGTACAAACGAAAAAATAATTTAAAATGAAAAAATACTTAAATAACAGAGAAGAGTTAATCATGAAAATTCTTTGGAAACTGCAAAACGCATTTCTTAAAGAAATCATAGAGGAGTTTCCTAAACCTAAACCTCCTTCAACTACGATCGCTTCTATTGTAAAAAAATTAGAAAACCGTGGCTTTGTTTCTCATCAAACAATAGGAAAAACCAATCGATATATTCCACTTTTACAAGAATCAGAATACAAAAAATCTGAGATAAAAAGTTTGGTACAAAATTACTTTAGTGGTTCATTCGAGGAATTAGCCTCGTTTTTTTATAAAAGCGAAAAAGTAGATCCTGAAGAATTGAATAAAATCTACGAAAAGATAAAGAAACAAGAAGATGAAGAATAGACTTGTACAGCGGCTAGTCTAATAACTATTCTTTGAATTATTTCTATCCATCAACATAAATGTAAAATAATGAGCTTTTTGAATTATCTATTTCAAGTAAGTGGCTGTATTCTAGCATTTTATGCAGTCTATTATAGTCTTTTCAGAAAAGAAACATTTTCGCAATTTAACAGAGGTTACTTGCTTTTTGGAGCAATAGTATCTCTACTTCTCCCTGTTATTCCCCAGTTTATTCCAATTTCATCTGTTCCAGAATGGGCAGCAAAAAACATAGAACAACCCGCAAATCTAATAGAGGTGATTCCAATGAATACAGCTCGCACTCCATTTACTGCGGTTAAAACTCCAATAGAAAATACTGAATGCATAGTAAATTCCACAGCACCGACTTTTCAATTTAATGACATTCTGAAATTGATTTATATACTCGGTGCTGTCTTTATGCTTTTAAAATTGATTCTGAATATCTCTAAAATTGTTTGGCAAATCCGAACAAATGAAGTCATTAAAAAAGAGGGATTTTATTTGGTCAAAAGCCAACAAAAACTCGTTTGTAGCTTTTTTAACTATATTTTTTGGAATGAGAATTTGACTTTTACCAGTTCCGAAAAGGAACAAATCTTTAGCCATGAAATCGCACATATTAAGGAAAGGCATACTTTAGATGTCCTGTTTTTAGAATTATTAACCGTACTATTATGGTTTAATCCGCTGATTTATTTTTATAAAAAATCCCTTAAAAGTGTTCATGAATATATTGCTGATCATTATGTTTTCCATCAGTTAAATTATAAATCTAATTACGCTAAATTATTAATTAAAGAAGCAAGCCACAACATTGCTCCTTTATTTGTCGTCAATACTTTTTTTAATTCATTAACAAAAAAACGTTTAATTATGTTAACTCAAAAAACGTCGAAACTAAGACGCTTGAAGTCTTTGGCAGTATTGCCTACCTTCTGTTTATTATTACTTACTTTCTGCATTCAGTCAAGTACTATTGCTGAAACTGTCGAAAAACGCTATATAACATATCTCCCACAAGTTGAAAAATCAACGCCTATTGATACAGAAAATCTTGCCGTTCCTTCTAATAAAAAGCAATCAGTAACCAAAAATGAAGTGATCAATACCTCTAAAAAAGATAGTATCAAACCAAAAAATAAAGATACTTCTCTACCTGAAATGATCAAAGAAGTCGAAAAAGGCGAAAATCTGTGGAAAACTCCGAAAGTTTTATTTGCACTAAAAGGAAGACCTATGATTCAAATTGATGGAAATCTTAAAGCACTTTTTAGAGCGGATGGTTCTCGAAAATCATTGGCAGAACTCCGAAAAGAATTAACCGCAAAATCAAGAGCAAAAGGATATGATGTAACAGAAGCTGATGTTTTTATTTATACCAATAATCAATTAAAAGAATGGGGACAAATTGATTTAGAATCATTCAAAGAAGTAGAAGAATTCATAACAGGAGGAATAAAATTTACTTGGACAGGAATAAATAATGGTCAAATAAATGATCTTTCTGATCCTAAACATCAAAGTTTTCAGCTTTGGGATTACGTAGGAAAACAAAATGCTAATATTGAAGAATACAGTATTATTATTGCTCGAAACGGGAAAAAATTAGCTTATAGCTATTCTTTTACTTTTCCTAGAAATGGCAATAAATTTCCAGCTAATGTTTTTGAACAATTAAAACAATTACAAACAGGAGATGAAGTTACTTTCTTTGATTTTAAATATAAAAGTAAAGGAAAGATGACCTTATCAAGGGACAAAATTAAATTTGTTGTCGAATAGTACATTGTAACAAAAATTTTATAATCTATTGCACCGCTACTTTAGTGCGGTGATTTGCATCGGTTATAATAACTCGACTTTAGTCGAACATACTGATAATGTTGCGGTTAAAACCGCGATCTTAGTCCATTTTAGATCACCGCGCTAAAGCAGCGGTGCAATTGAAAATATCATAAAATTTTTGTTACCGTGTAATAAAAACGGGAAACGAATAGCACCGATTCATTTAGTCAAATCATTTTCTAAAAAAAAAATGAAAATATTAGGGTGTAATTCAGTTTTTCGCATTTACTATTCTAATCGAGTAGTTATCAAGTGAGTTTTAATCAAATTTATGTCTTGATATTCAATTAATAAATTAAACACTTCACTCACCTGATGACTTTTTTACGAAAACGAAAAACTGAATTACACCCAAATATTAGCCCTTTTATTAATGAACTTATTTTTCACGAGTCTAATCGCACAGGATTATTATCCGCCGAAACGAGACAATATTTCAGAAGCTACTTTCAATAAATATTCAACTCTATTAAAAAGTCAGTACAATTCTACGAAGCGACATACACACATGAATATTGCACTTTGTTACGCTTATTTAGGTGAAAGCGAAGAGGTGGTTTTTAATCAAATCGATAAAGCTATTAATACAATACAGTCAATTTCATGTACGATAGTTGGTATGAATGCTTCTTCAAGTAAAAATGGAAAAACCGTTATTTACGAGACTATTAATAAAAATAGGTGGGAAAAAATATGTACTTTTTGTGATAGTGTTAATCAGGTACAAAGGCAAGCTAGAGAAAATGCGGATGCGAATAACAGTTCACTAAATCGAGATTTAATCGCGCAACTTCAACAATTATTAGCTAATGACTCTAAAATGAGGTCTCAACCTAGTGAGGCGCATAATTCTGAGGCGTATAAAAAATATTGGAAAGAACAAAATAGGTTAGATTCGATTAATCAAAAAGCCATTAGAAAAATTATAGAAAAACATGGTTATCCTGGCAAAAGCTTAGTCGGACAAACTAATGCAGATATTGCTTTCTTAATTATTCAACATGGCTCACTTGAAATGCAAGAAGAATATTTACCTATTATTTTAGAGGCTCAAAAAAAGGATGAAATTAATCTTAATCTCGTTTATTTATTAGTTGATCGAATACATACTAAGAAATATGGTAAACAAATATTCGGAACACAAAAAATATGGGATGATCAGCTTCAACAAATGGTAAATGTGTCTTTTTATTCTGAAAAGGAAAAAATAAAGATGAAGAAAAAATATGATTTAAAGTAATAGCTGAACGAACATAAACGGCAAATAAAATATAGCGATTTATTTAATAAAATTGCTATGTTTTATCTGCCGTTTTGCTTTAGGGACAAAAGTAAATAACCTACCCAAGATTGCGTAATAAATTTTATTTTTTGCACGCTCCCTTAATCTAATGCATCATAAAATGCTCTATAATAGCTTTTTAAGTCTGACACCTTCGCATCTTGGTATAAAATTCTAAGATCATCATCATACTCATAAGGTGCTTTCTCAGGATCAGCATCTTTAAAGACAGTCAACTCAGCAGGAGGTGTTTCAATCGTTCCACATGGCGTTATTCCACAAAGATAAAAGTAGTTGTTATTTCTAAATTCATAGAGATGATTACCACAAGTTCCACTACGATGAAATGTACCATTTTCAATAATCAAATCTGGTTTTTCACTCATTTTTTGATCAACTTCCCAAGAAGCATAACGGTAATTTCCTTTCCCTAAATCATCAATTCGTATTTTAAATTTACGCGTTTCAATTACGGTAATAGAATTTTCAAAGGTTCGAATACTCGGGTGTAATGCTTTTTTTTCAGCTTTAATAATGGCTGATTGAATTTTTTTTGCTGCTTTGATTTCCGATATATTATGTATCTGCCCATCATCCGTCAAGCTTACTCGATGTCCCTTTTTAACACAAAAATACCTATACTGATCGTCTCCCCATTGGGTTTTCCTTTCTTCAAATTTCCAATCGTCTAGTTGACTATTGATTAAAGTGGAAAGCAGGTCTTTATCAAATACTTCATCATATCGGTGTTTTATAAACTCCTCTTCGTTTTCAATATCAGGAGTTGGATAGCCTCTTTTTAAAGGAAATAAAAAAAGGTCAGCAAGAGCAGCTTTATCATCATCTTTTAAGATTTGGATGAAATTTGTTATTAGTTTATCATCTCTTCTAGCTTCTTTCGTTGCCTCTTCTTCACTTTGCGCTGTTACATCGTCTTCACTGACTTCTTCTACATCCAAATTCTCTACTATATCTTCAGAGTTATCTTGAGCAGAGTCACAACTTTGCATAAAAATAAATAGGCTAAAAATCGCTATAAACATAAAGCTTGTTTCTTTCATATTAGGTTAATTATTAGTTTGTTTTTTAAAATCTAAAATTGAATATATAAAACTAGAATGTGCCTTTTTAGGCGAATGTGACCGCTTCAATTACAACATTTTTTTACTCTTTTTTTAATAAAAAACGAAATCGCACACCAATTTCTCCCAAATAAGCATCAAGAATAATGAATTTGGTATTCATTATTCTTGAAATTGCTTTCAATTAATCAATCATTAAAAGCAATTACTAAAAAACAATTCCAATATGAAGCAATTTATCTTTTCCTTCTTATTTTCTGTCCTTTTCTTATCAGTTAATGCTCAATCTACAACTACCAAATGGATTTATCAATTAGATCATAGTTCTGCTGAAATGCCTCAAGCAGCCAATCAAAAAGAAGTTTTCAAACTAAAATCGACGAATATTAATAGGATTGGAATAGATGAATACCTATTAGGTCTCACGCTGGAAAAAGCAATTTTATCTGGGCAATTATCCGTGTATAAAGATGAAAAATGTCAAGAAAAATATACGATTGAGGAAGCCCAAACTCTAATGGAGTATAATTTTACAGATACAATTATCAGCTTTGATCCAGTAACATTCAGAGAAGAAATAAAGATAGTACGAAAAGAAATACCTCGTTTTCCAATCAAAGAAACAATCTATGAATTATCTCAAAGCTGGCAATTTGATGCACAATCAGGTCAAGTCAATATGTCAGTAGATGCAATTCACATTGGTCATTTGGAGCTTTTGGATAGCACATTAGCCAATGACTTGAATCATAAACAGTACTTATTTAGTATTAAAATGAATGACTTAAAACCCATTCTTAGCAATGATGAATTATTACAAGCTAATATCATTTGGGCAAAAGAAATTCACTATAATGGGACTTTTTCAGATAAAAAAATTACAGAACTTTTATTGTCATACACTTATTTATCAAATCATAAAATTATATCTACTGTTAGTCAATATGAATTCACAAAAGAAGAAATAAAAAATATCCATTCTTCTACTGATACGATTATCACTTTTGATCCAGAAACGTTTAAGGAAGAAATGAAAATAGTTTTTAATAAACTTGAATTAAAAAATCTTAAATCATTTATTGTCGCACAAGATTTTTATTTTGATATAGAAACTAATAGCTTGAGAAGTCGAGTTTTGGCTATCGCACCAGTAATGAAGTTTATCAATAGATTCCCTCCATCAATCTCCACAGTTCCAATATTTTGGATTGTTTATGATGATGATTTTTTGAAAAGAGAATGATATATTCACGTAGCATGATTTCGTAAATCACACTATATAAAGCCACAAAACTATCCTATGAAAACAGGTTTATTTTTTTCCATCGCACTAATATTTAGTCTCATTGCTTGTAATAATGCGACATCTAATCAAGCAACTTCAATGCTTTACGTTATAAATTATGAAGGCGCGAAAATCTATGATCAACCTAATTTTAATGCAAAATCAACCTCGATTTTAGCCAATGGTTCAGCTATTTCTATCAAAGATACAATCAACGCGGATAGCTTGATAATAGATTTAGTCATTGTTTTAAAAGGTTATTGGCTCGAACTAAATGATCAAAAAGGGTATGTATTCAGCAGTGATTTGACAAAAATTCAACCACAAATCAAAGCTGGAATAATCCCAACAATTAGTTTACTCGGTGCTATAATTGATGCAAAAACCATCAAGGAAGTGAAAAAAATCGGTTCTATAATCAGCTTCGAAACCGAAAATAAAATCACCACTTACGAGAATGCGATTTATCAACATATTTCATCAGATGGTTGTTGGGATCATATTTATACCTATAAACACTTGTCTTTCAATGAAGTGTATCATCAGATGATGAATCGATATAGTGGATTTTATGGATCGGGCGATGACCTAACTATCGAAAAGCCTAAATTGATCAGATATGAAAACGAGGCTTATTTTTATAAAGGGCTAGAAGCAACGCCCGAGCTGATGCTAAAAATAAATGACGCTGGACAGTTCGAAACGTTTTCTTATGATTGTACATAATTCTGTATATTTGGGCAATCATAAATAAATCAACCAAGATGAACCAATCAATTCAAGTAGAAAAACAGAATATCTATAAAATTAGCCAACATTCAGATGAATTAGCGCCTTTGCAAGCGGGTGAAATTCGATTTAAAATAGATAAATACGCCCTGACTTCTAATAATATTACTTATGCGGTTAGTGGTTTTAAGTTAAAATACTGGAATTTTTTCCCAGTAAATGAGCCAAATGGCGTTATTCCAGTTTGGGGTTATGCGGATGTTTCGGAGAGCAATCACCCAGATGTAAAAGTAGGAGAACGCTGTTATGGTTATTTTCCAATGTCCGATTATTTGACTATTCAGCCGAGTAAAATTAATAAATATGGCTTTTCGGATGGCGCAGAACATCGTCGAAAACTCGCACCTATTTATAATTATTACAGCAAAACAGCAACAGATCCAACTTTTAATGAACATACGGAAGGTTACATTCCAATCGTCAAACCGCTTTTTGCTACATCGTTTTTGATTTATCATTACCTCAAAAAATCCAATTTCTTAGAAGCGGATCAAGTAATTTTGACAAGCGCTTCTTCTAAAACGGGTTTAGGCTTGGCGTTTATGTTGAAACAAAACCAAGACACTGATGGTAAGAAAATAATCGGTTTGACTTCTACTCGCAATGTTGAATTTGTGAAATCAACTGGATATTATGATCAAGTAATTGCCTATGAGGATTATGTAAAAGATTTGGCGAAAGACGCATCAGTTATTGTTGATTTTGCTGGAAATGCCAAACAGATCAAAAAATTATCGGAAACGTTAGGTGATGCCTTAAAATTCATCTCTTTAGTTGGTCTAACGGATTGGAAAAGCGCAGGGTCGTTTTCAAAAGTCGAGAAAGCAGAATTCTTTTTTGCGCCAACGCATATTCAAAACATGTACAAAGAGCAAGGTTCAGAAAAAACCAATATGATTTTAAATAAAAACCTTGTTCAATTTATAATTGACACAAAAAAAATGATCGAACTCGAAGCGATTAATGATTTTGAAAAATTATCAACGATTTATTTAGGTATGGTCGATGGAAAAGTCAATCCTAAAAAAGGCTATTTGGTTAGTATTAAATAATAATATGATCATCGTAGGAAAAAGGCATGTCTTTCTCCTACGATGGCCGTTCAAATTTGCGTCCTTTTAAGTATTTATTTATTGACAAAAAAGAGCATAATTTCTATTAAAATATCTTAAAAATAAAACGAAATAATTAATCTTGGAATGAAATATGCGACAAAATAAAAAAGAAAACAAAAAAATTATGTACCTTCCCCACTAAGGCACAGATACAAAACTAATGTTTAACAAACTTCGTATTTTCATTCAACAAGTACTCAAGATAGGGCTTACTCCTAGTATCCCGAAGAATCAAGCTAATCGAATTCAAATCACTAATGCATTGGTCATTATCGGTTTTCCTCTGATTACTTTGAATCTAATTGCTAACCTTATTCAACAGGATACAACTGGAATTGCTTTGTGTATTGTCTGGTTTTTCTTAGTATCAATTGTTGTTTTTCTAAATAAAAAAGGATTACATCGCTGGACTTATACCTATATCGTTCTCTTATTTACTATAATGACTGATGTCGTTCATATTGCTTTAGGGCGTAATGCGGTAGTTTCACCTATGTTTATTGTAGCTACTTTATTTGTCATTTTATTTTTTGATAAGCGTCGAGAAATCGTCGGATATATTACTTTTATTATACTCAATTATATCGCGGTTCACTATGCTTATACTCATTTTGAAGAACTTAATCGACCAACAGTTCACGCTGATATACACATCTATTTTGTTTTCAGTATCATCATTATTATGACCGTTCTTATGCGGGTTTTAAATGAAAATAAAAACCGAATTGCCGAAACTGAGCAACTTTTAGAAATAGTAAATCACAAAAATCAACAACTCGAAAAATTTGCTTATATCACTTCTCACGACCTAAAAGAACCAGTTCGGAATATTGCTAGTTTTTCGGAATTACTCCAACGAAAAATGAAAGATAATCCTGATCAAACAACACAAGAATACTTAATGTTTATTAAATCTAGTGCCATTCAACTCAATGGTTTATTGGATTCAGTGATGGATTTTATTCAATTGTCAAGTAACCAAACAATAACAATTGAGGCTCTTGATATGAATCTAGTGATAGGAAAGACGATGGCTAATTTGCAAAATAAAATACGACAACAAGACGCTATTATTCATCATCCGAAACTCCCAACGCTTCAAGGCAACTCAAAACAATTGATTATTTTACTTCAACAATTGATTGATAATGCGATTAAATTTAATACCAATCAACCGCCTGTTGTTCGTATTGAATGGAAAGAAACTGAAACAGAATTTATTTTTTCGGTAGAAGATAATGGAATTGGAATCCAAGAAACTTATTTCAAACAGATTTTTGAGCCATTTAAGAAATTACATAATAAAGCGGTTTATGATGGTTCAGGCGTAGGATTAGCTATTTGTGAACGCATCATCACACAACATCAAGGGAAAATATGGGTAGTTTCCGAAGAAAATAAAGGAACAACTTTTTATTTTTCATTGCCTAAACAAGTCTAATTAGAATATTCAGCACTTCTTTTTTCATAAAAAATACTTGTCCATTTTTCGGTTGCAAACTAAATGAAATAGGCAGAACTTTGTCCTATTAATTGTTTCATTTGCTCATCTTAAATTTTAAATAATACCATTTTATTATGCTAATTACGGAAAAAAAAACGATCGAAACTTATTATAATGCTTTAGTCAATCGGGAAGCGCAATTTGTTGGTATTTTTTATACTTGTGTCAAAACGACTTCAATTTTTTGCATTGCCACTTGTCGAGCAAGAAAGCCTAAATTAGAAAATGTCTTGTTTTATAGTACTTTTAAAGAAGCACTTGACAATGGTTATCGACCTTGTAAAATTTGTAAACCAACAGAAAATGCCCACGAAGCACCCGAGCCAGTCAAAGCCGCAATCGAAATGGTAAAGGCAAATCCTAAAGCTAAAATTACCGATTTTCAATTAGAAGAAAAGCAAATCAGTCCGAAATTAGTTCGTAGGTGGTTTAATAAAAATTATGGAATTACCTTTCATGCGTATCAACGAATGTACCGAATTAATAATGCTTATTTGGAATTAAAGAAAGGAAAAAATGCAACTGAAACTGCTCTAGAAGCAGGCTATGAATCATTGAGTGGTTTTGGATATACTTATAAAAAATTATTAGGAAAATCACCAAAAAATACTACTGAAAAGCAAATTATTTTAATTAATCGACTAACTACCCCGCTTGGTCCAATGTTTCTTTGCGCAACAGATCAAGGGATTTGTATGCTAGAATTTGTGGATCGAAAAATGATTGAAACTGAATTTAAAGACCTTCAAAAAAGGCTAAACGCAACAATTATCATTGGAGAAAATCAGCATATTAAACAAGCCAAAAAGGAAATAACAGAATATTTTAAAGGCAAGCGGAAAAACTTTGAAGTCGCATTACACACGCCAGGCACTGATTTTCAGAATGAAGCATGGACAGCCCTTCAATCCATACCTTTCGGAACTACCGCTTCTTATCAAGAGCAAGCCAACAAAATCGGACGATTCAAAGCAGTAAGGGCAGTTGGTACGGCGAATGGCGCAAATCGAGTTTCCATAATAGTTCCATGCCATAGAGTTATCGGCTCAAACGGACAATTAACGGGTTATGGTGGTGGTTTGGAACGAAAAAAATGGCTGCTTGATCATGAAAAAAACAATTTAAAATAATTGAGGTGTCAGGTATCAGAAAAAGAAAGCCTTTGGTACACTATTGTGCTAACCAAAGGCTTTAAAAGACAAAAAAACAAGTTTAATATCTTTAAATAGTAGTAATTAGTTATTGTTAGATTGACTTTATTCTTTTATTCTTCATCTGTATAGAATGCTGCTTTTTCGTCATCGCTCCATTCATCTCCTTCTTCTCCCAAATCAGCAGAATCATCCACAGAACGAGCAGCTACTGTTTCATCAAAATCATCGTAAGCCTCTTCTGAACTAGTTGCATCTGCTACACTAATCGCCTCTCGACTATCATTTCTTGCTGCTGCATCAGCCGCTTCTTCTTTTGCAATCAATAATTCGTCCTCTAATTGCTTCAATGCTTTCTTAGCTGTTGCAATTTGATTTTCGAGTTCAATAACACGTAAATCCTCTTCACTAACAGGATAAGTTTCTGCTGTAACACCTGCTATCACTCGATCCCAATCAAAAGCTGGTCCAATATCAAACTTATCTTTTCGAGAATTTACATGAGAAACAATGCCATTTAATAATGCTCCTTCTCTAGTCGTTTCATTACGGATAGCTGCTCTTACAAATTCGCGCGGAATGCCATATTCGGCAGTCAAATAGCGTAAAGAATTAATAATTGCTTCGTATTGCGTATCCGTGAAAGCAGCATAATAAGTATAACCTCGATATGGTTGATCTAATTTTATATATTGTTCTGTATCATCTAATGAACAGAATGTTGTATTATAAGCTGTTTTTAAACTATTTCCCTCTTTTTTGAGCGGTCCAAAATTTGAAATTTCAATTCCAATCGATTCTTTACTCGTTTTAGTATTCGTTCCTATCGCGTTTTTTCCAAGATGATAAGACCAATAGTAAGAGTTAAATAATTGATAAACCGTTCCATCTCTACCAATTACTAGAGCTGTTGAAACGTGCCTATTTTTACTTGCTAGGGTAGCAATATCACTTTTGATATGCCCCACTGTAAAATGAATAACAATACGTTTTTTAGTGAATTTAGCTCTATAATAATAGCCATGACCACCATCCGCACGCCTTACCGTAAGTCCATCCAATTGATTTTTTCCATCTTTGGTTTCCCAAGAAAATGGCTTTAATTTATATTTTGTACCATTTGCCACACCAGTTCTTTTGAATGATTCTTCTCTGGCTGCGAGTTTTGA
>CAKZLL010000045.1 GCA_937125475.1 uncultured Saprospiraceae bacterium
ATTCTTTACTCTTCAACTTACTGAATAATGATAATTTTTATTACCCCCAACGCTCTTTTAAGATTTTTTTCAAAGCAAATAATTCATCTCTAAATTGAGCAGCTTCGACAAAATCTAATTGTTTCGCAGCGTCTTTCATTTTCTTTTCTGTATTTTTCAACATCTTTTCGAGCTGCGGTTTCGTCATATATTGTACAACAGGATCAGCCGCAAGGCTCAATTCTTCTGGCTCTAAATAATGATCTTGACTGCCTTTCACATTCAAAACAGAAGATTGTTTAATAATTTCTTCTCGCGATTTTTTCACCGTTGTTGGCGTGATATTATGTTTTGTATTATAAGCGATTTGAATAGTTCGACGACGATAAGTTTCGTCAATTGTGCGTTGCATCGAGCCTGTCACTTTATCAGCATACATAATCACTAACCCGTTTGAATTCCTTGCTGCACGTCCTGCGGTTTGTGTAAGTGAACGGTCATTTCTAAGAAAACCTTCCTTATCCGCGTCCAAAATAGCGACTAAAGAAACCTCAGGTAAATCCAATCCTTCTCTCAATAAATTCACACCGACCAACACATCAAACAGCCCCAAACGCAAATCACGCAAAATCTCAACTCGCTCCAAAGTATCAACTTCTGAGTGAATATAGCGCGATTTCACATTCAATCGCTCCATATATTTTTGAAGTTCTTCGGACATTCTCTTCGTCAAAGTCGTTACAAGTACACGCTCATTTAGTTTAACACGCTCTCGAATTTCATCCAATAAATCATCCACTTGATTTAAGCTTGGACGCACTTCAATCGGCGGATCAAGCAAACCTGTCGGACGCACAATTTGCTCAACGACAACACCTTCTGCTTCTTCTAATTCAAAGTTACTAGGTGTTGCACTCACATAAATAACTTGATTAATCAGCGTCTGAAATTCAATAAAATTCAACGGTCGATTGTCCATTGCACTAGGCAGACGAAAACCAAAATTAACTAAACTCATCTTACGCGCTCGATCTCCTCCGTGCATGCCGCGCACTTGCGGAAGCGTCACATGGCTTTCGTCAATAAACATTAAAAAATCATCAGGAAAATAATCCAACAAGCAAAACGGGCGAGTTCCTGGTTTTCGATCATCAAAATACCTCGAATAATTCTCAACGCCTTGACAATACCCTAATTCTCGAAGCATTTCTAAATCAAAATTAACGCGCTCTTCTATTCGTTTAGCTTCGGTGTGCCTACCTTCTCGCTCAAAATATTTGACTTGACCATGCAATTCATCTTGCACATCTCGAATGATTTCTTGAAAACGATCCTTTGGCGCGATATAAAGATTTGCTGGATAAATCAATGCATTACCAAGGCTTTCAATTCGCTTACCCGACTCGATTTCTATCGTTTCAATTTCTTCAATTTCATCACCAAAAAACGTAATTCGATAACCATAATCAACATAAGGCAAATTAATATCAACCGTATCGCCACGTACTCTAAAAGTCGCACGTTCCAAATCTGCGTCCGTTCTCGAATATTGACTTTCGACCAAAGAATACAAAAAAGTATTCCTCGAAATTACATCTCCAACCTCAATTTTGACAATTCCCGTTTTATACGCCTCTGGATTTCCCATACCATAAATACACGAAACCGACGCTACTACAATAATATCTCGCCTCCCAGAAAGCATCATTGAAGTCGCTCGAAGCCTCAATTTATCGACTTCTGCATTAATCGCAAGGTCTTTTTCAATGAAAGTATCAGAAGACATAATATAAGCTTCAGGCTGATAATAATCATAATAAGACACAAAATATTCAACCGAATTTTCAGGAAAAAACTGGCTAAACTCTCCATATAACTGAGCGGTAAGTGTTTTATTATGAGTTAAAATAAGGGTTGGTCGATTGAGTTTAGCAATCACGTTTGCCATTGTAAAGGTCTTTCCAGAACCCGTTACACCCAACAAAACTTGTGACTTTTCTCCGTCTCCAATTCCCGTTATTAATTGCTCAATTGCCTGTGGCTGATCGCCTGTCGGCTTAAAATTTGAAACCAATTTGAAGCTCATATATTATTTTTCATTACTTATTTTCAAAAAATCCATGACCGCAGTCCAGTACTCCGAATTGTTTTCGTGGTCTTCCCAAAGCGCTTTTGAACCGTGTTTACCTTTTTCTGTCGGAATGAATTGCACTACTTTTCCTTGCGGCAAATCACTTACCAAAGCCGTCAATGCCGCAGCTTCCTCATTAGATGAAGTGACAAAAGTTCGTTTATTTAAATCCTTGATTTCATTTTTCAAAATCAAACCTGCCCCTTTGAAGTATTCTCCTGGACTAAATGCGACGATTGATTTAACTTTATCATTGTTTGTACCAACTTTTAATGCCAAAGAAGCCGAATAAGAACTTCCCCAAAGAATAATCGGCTGACCATATTTTTCGTATAAAAAATCAACCGCTGCTACAATATCTTGCTCGGCATCAAGGTAAGTAGTTCCTAATTTTTTGAGTGTCGCGCGTTCGTTTGTTTCATTTTTATTATCAATAGACAAACTCGTAATCGTGCCGCCACTACGTTGATCAATCGCTAAACTATTAAAGCCTTCGTGCATCAATTTAGTTGCGATTTCCTGATATTCGCCTTTGTTAAATCCTGCTTGATGACAAAACAAAATACATTCTTCATTCTCAGCTTCAACATAAAATTGCCCCGAGATAATTAAACTATCACCCGAATAAAAAACAATATCTTCTAGGTGAGAAAGACTATCTTCACTGATAGTTAGATCATCAACTTGCTGCTTACCGCCTTCATTTTTGCAAGCAGAAAATAACACCAAACTCAGAAAAAAGTAAAAGAATATATTTTTCATTTTTTTATTTTAAATCGGTTTAAAACACCTCTAAAAATTAGGAATATGCTTGAGCTTATAAGCAAAAATAGCATTACCATTTCCTACAATCAAGATATTTTTACCATCATTATATAAATCATCAATCTGAAAAGAAGTTGTTGCTTCAATTGGAAAATCTGGATACAAATTCCCTGCTCCGTTCAGCAAATAAGCTTTTTGAGTAGATTTACTCCATGTTCCTATGAGTTTTTTAGGCTGTCCGATTAGCTGTGTTTGAAAAATTGTGTCTTGCGGTGTATCAAATTTCCGTTGTGTTACACCTTCAAATTCTTGATCTTTAGTATAGGAGAAAATTCCCACTTCATTTCTACCTAAAACAATATAATCCTTTCGCGCATCATGAACGACATCCATGAATTCAAATTGCATATCCTTGTTATTATCGACATTCATTCCCAACTTAAAGAACTTGCCTTCAAAATTTACTACATAAGCTTTTCCTTCTTCATTCGCGACTACAATCCGTTGAGGTTCTGTAAGATCATAACCAAAGGAAGAGTTAAAATTAGAATTAAAACTCACTGAATCTAAGCGACTTGTTCCATTTCTTTTATAAAAAGATAATTCTCCAGCCTCGTTAAATGCCACAATATAATCTTCTCCATTATTATTAAAATATTGCAATGGAAAACGAACAATATTAGAATTCACCTTACCTGTCCAACCTTTTAATAACTCTCCAGCGCCTTGAAAACCATAGATCATTTTATTTGCGCAAGCTACAAAATAGCGATAATCACGCGTAGTATCATAGTCTGCAACCATAATACCATTCGTGATTTTGGTATTCATATTAATCGGAAAATTTTGAACTCCTTCCCCATTTCTGTCTATCAAAAATATTTTTTCTTCAGTATTAAATAGATATTGAAGAAAGGTATTTTTATAAAAATCAATTTGATGAATGTCCGAAATAATCCATCCATCAAGCGGCTTTCGCCAAATTTCTTCTCCATTTTTATTAAATAAATAGATGTTTTTATTTTTGTCTTGCACAAAAATTTCTAGCTCGTTTGTCCTATGATTTTTAACAAAAGTCGGTGCAATCGCTACATCTGCCTCTAGATCCGCTTTCCATAATACGCTTGTTGCTTGTTTCCCTTTTCGGTTGTATTGAATTTGAGCATTCACAAAATATAAATCTTGGTAAGGCGTGAGCTGAATGCCAATCGGCGTGAGTTTTTGATAATGTTCAAATTGATCGTGAATACTTTTATCTAAGCTCTTATTAAAAATAGCGGTTAAGATATTAAGAACATTGGTCGTATTAATATAAAAATACATATTGGAAGTCGCGGATAGGTTTTCCACAAATTGTAAATAATTAGCATCTTCTCCCAAAGTCTGACCATAAGTATATTTATCTAATAGTTCTTTAATCCCTTTTTCAGCATTAGCAAAAACAATATAATCGTCAAAAATTACATAATATGGATTTTGAATATCATTCAACCCTTCGCCAAAAACTGGTTTAATAATATCATTTGCCATAATGCGATGAATGGTATAATTAAAGTATTGCTCCATGTTTAACTTCCCTACTTTATCACCAAAATCACTTAACATTGCCTTTGCTTTCCCTTTATTTTTAATTTTAAAAATCGCAAATTTATGTCCTTCAAAACCTTCCTCATTCGGTTCTGTAATCAAGTAAGCCATTTCATCGCCTAACCAAGGGACAAAATATTCTTGAAAATCTGGCAAGTTTGCTAATGCTAATTCTTTGAAAAAAGCTTCTACATTTTTATAACCAATGTAGGTCATCATAGCCGTATTATCAGGCAAAACATTGGCAATTAATGTATTATGAGGCAGTTCTTGTTTTTTTAATGCCTTTAATAATTGGTTTTTTGAAGTTGGAGCGAGATAGCCGTTTAAATTAATATTTTTGTCTTGAAAAAGTACATCTAAACCAATCCATTCTGCATAATTTTGTAGATATTGAATACCTTTTAAAGCCTTCTCTTTTGCAAAGAAAGAGGCAAAAACAGGAATGTATTCCATATTAAAATACAAACTCAAATCAGCAGTTTTTCCTGTTAATTCTCGAATTTTGCGTAAGCTTTTATCTTGCTTAATATTATTTTCTGATTGATCTATTTGAGCGATCACATTTTCCACCAAAACAGCAGAAGTAGCTATAATTAATAATTTATCGGATTGTGCCACACTCATCGAAGTACTATCGTCGAGCGCTAATTTGTAAAATGTTTTTTTGTCAAAAATTTGCGGTTCATTTTTTAATTGAGCTGCTTCAATCAAGAGAGAAAGTTCAAATTTTTTATCAAAATCACTTAATATAAAAATATAATCTAAATCGTTTTTTGCTCCAATTTGCGCCGCGACAGTTACTCGATTAGGTTGTTTATTTGTAGCTTTTTTTAGTACTTTATTAATTTGTTCCCATTGATTAGAAATATTATTAATAATGGACAACGCATTCACATCCTCCAAATAAGGCTTATCTTGCAACTTAGGAAAAAGCTGATAAGGCGATTTAATTTCGATCACTAAAGCACTATTATTCGGAACAGCTTCGAGTGCATCTGTTTCGCGAAAAGAGTGTTGAAAGGCTTGAAAAACAAGATAGGTGCATAGTGCTACGAAAACTATTGCGCCTACAATAGATAAAATTCGTCCTATTCTTTTTTTATTTTGTTCTTGCATTGTTACTTTTGCCCTAAAATTTATCTCGCATAATCTTTTGCATGTATTGTTTAACAAGTACATTGAAATAAAATAGAGAAAATTAATATTTCTTTTTTCTTTAATTCAAACCTAGATAAACTAATCTTAGTTCTTATTATTAGTCAATACATCAAATAAAAATACGAATTTAAAACACCTAAAGCTATAAAATGGTACAAAAAAAGTTTTTAACAATTGGAAGTTTAATCGCGGCTTTGAGTGTGATTATCGGTGCTTTTGCTGCTCATGGATTAAAATCTCAACTATCAGATTATCAAATTGGTATATTTGAAACAGGCGTTGAATACCAATTTTATCATGCAATCGGAATTCTAATTGTTGCTATTTTAGCTGATAAAATTCCAGCTCGAAAGATAAATATTATTGGCTGGTGTTTTACAGTGGGGATTATTCTGTTTTCTGGTTCTTTATATTTGTTGGCTTGTCAAGAGATTTTGAATGCTAATTTGAGGTTTCTTGGTTCGATTACTCCGCTTGGAGGTACATTCTTCATTATTGGGTGGGGTTTATTATTTTGGAATGCCTTAAAATTGCCAAAATCCTAACAAAATAATTCTTATGCTTAGAAGGGCAATGCAACAGCTATTCAAGTATTCAAAGGCACTTTTTATAAAAATATTCCCCTAATTGTAAGTCACAAATTTTCTACTAATGCTAATTTTATTTTATTCTTTTTAATCTCCTTTGCAAAAAATACCAAAGTATTATTTTTTCACTATCTTTTGGTATAATTTTTAATCTCATCAATCATTATTTATAATAAAATTCAAAAATGAAAAATACTTACCAAGACTACGTTACGGAGATCCAGAAAATTGCCGATATAGGTTTTGCAGTTGGCGTATTACAATGGGATAAAGAAGTAAATATGCCTAAAAAAGGTGCAGCTTTTCGCAGTCAACAGGTTGCTACATTGTCTGGTATTCATCATGAACTCTCAACAAGTGAAAGTTTAGGTGAACTATTGGAACATTTATATACTAATCAAGATACGCTTACGCCTCATCAAGCTAAAAATGTAACCATTTCTCGTGAGAATTATCTGAAAGCTAAAAAATACACAACTGAGTTTGTTAAAAATCGTTCAAAGGTCGTTTCTAATGCTTATCATAAATGGATCGAGGCACGCAAAGCCAATGATTATGGCGTTTTCAAGGATTCACTCAAACAAATTGTGGATATTGCGAGGGAAGAAGCCAAAATTTTAGGGTATACAGATCATCCTTATGATCCGTTGATTAATCGTTTTGAAAAAGGTGCGACGGTTAAGGCTTTAGATGTTTTGTTTGCTGATGTTCGACAACAACTGGTTGATTTTTGTAAAGAACTACAAGAAAAGCCGCAAGTTGATAATGCTTTTTTGAAAAAATATTTCAATAAAGACAAGCAATGGAAATACAGTTTGGAATTACTAAAAGAGATCAATTATGATTTTGATGCAGGTCGTCAAGACCTTTCAACTCATCCTTTTACCGTCAATTTTAATCCAAATGATGTTCGAGTAACGACTAGAATCGACGAGAATGATTTCACCAATATGACTTGGGGAACGATTCATGAGGCTGGTCACGCGTTGTATGAGCAAGGTTTATTGGCTGAAAACTATGGTTTGCCAACTGGTCGTTATATTTCTTTGGGTATTCATGAATCCCAATCTCGATTATGGGAAAACAATGTAGGAAGAAGTTTATCTTTTTGGAAATCTCGTTACGAAAGGCTTCAAGATACTTTTGCTGATAATTTGGGCAATGTTCCTTTAATTGATTTTTATAAAGGTATTAATCGAGTTGAACCGAGTTTGATCCGCACAGAGAGCGATGAACTAAATTATCATTTTCATATTTTAATTCGCTATGAAATTGAAAAAGGTTTGGTCGAAGGCTCGATTGAAGTTGAGGGTTTGAATGAGGTTTGGAATGCCAAATACAAAGAATATATGGGTGTAGATGTTCCTGATGATAATCACGGAATTTTGCAAGATATTCATTGGTCTCATGGGAGTATGGGCTATTTTCCGACTTACTCTTTAGGTAGTTTTTATGCTGCACAGTTCTTTCAACAAGCAGAAAAAGAAGTGCCTAATTTGATTGAAGAGATTGAAGCTGGTAATTCTCAGCCGTTGTTAGATTGGCTTCGGGAACAAATTCATCAGCATGGACAATTCTATACTGCGGAGGAATTATGTACAAAAATTACAGGCGAGCCATTGAATTTTAAGTATTTCATGGATTATGCTAAAGAAAAATATAGTGGTATTTATGGATTGTAAATTATAATTGAAAAATACTTTTATATAACTTCCATCTATCTTGAAAATAACGTCATAGTAACTAAGTACTAATATGACGTTGTTTCAAGATTCGTAATTACTTCAATTTATAAAAGACTTGCTTTATTCTACCATTTTCAAAAAAATATGCGATTTTTGAAAAATTAAAAACGAAGGTTTATTTTGTGCCTACGTTTAAAATTATAAATATCCTCAATTAAAGCCTTGTATTGTTTTCGATTATTGCATTTTACTAAAGCGGTTGGTTGAATACGAATTTTTTTTATAAATTCATTGTGATCATAATCAGGGTTTTGAAACATAGAAAGCATTGTTCCAACAAAACCAGAAGAATTATAACCATCTTTAAAATAAGGTTCTATTAGCTTAATTCTTAATGCATCAGCTTTAGCTTTTTCAATATTTCTTACTTTCCAAGTGCCTTCGTTAAACACTTCTCTTACATTACTTAAAGAGCCAGATTTATTTAGTTTTCCTTTCCTGAAATTACCCGCAGTTGTAATATTAGACAATAATGCAATACAGTCACTTAAATTTAACCAAGTAAATTCTTGACTAAATTTTTTAAGAACTTTATAATCTTTGATTCCCATTGAAGAATAACCTTCCATATATTCTTTTCCTGTCCAGTTCTTTTGATTTACATTTAAAGCATGAACTTGCTCTAAAGCATACCCTTTTACAATTATATAATAGATTGGGGAGTTAATCTCTTTTGCCGCTAAAAAACGATGCTGCCCATCTATTATTTCATATTTTTCATTTACTAAAATAGGATTACATAACATTCCAAATTTACGAATACTCGAAGCAAGTTTTTTTATATGCTGTGGATTAGGTGGTCGATTTCCTTTTAGGAACTTAAACATGTTTAGATCACTAGTAACATTTACTTTTAGTTCTTGGACTTGTACACTCATGTTCATTGATATAGTTGTTTTGTGAGTTGACATTTCATTTAAAAAAAGGAGTTAAGAACAATATCCCTTATCTTTATAATTATCAATCACTAATTATAATTTAATTTCCCCTTACAACAATCAATACAGCCAATCCCCCTTGACATTAACCTTACCTAATACAGCCTTTAAAACAAAAAGAATGATAAAACTACTAATAAGATTAAAAAGGTAGCATCTAGCGTAATTGATTGGCTTTTCGATGCGGCGAATATAAGTGGTTAATTTGTTAAATTCAATTTTTTCTAAAAAAAAATCAATTACCTTTCACTTATGTCTTCAAGTTGCTCTAAAAAGACACGAAAACCCTATAAAACACATAACGAATTAAATTCTATTCAAACATTAACTACAAATCCATACAATATCACTCATATTCACGCCTTATACCTTAAGTTTTCCTAACATCTAAACAAGTTCATCGCAATCACAGCAATTTTAACAATTATACGCTCTGTTTTTGTTATTTTTGCACCTCACTTATTAAAAAATAATAACTATGAAATGGCAAAAATATAGTCTTTTAATGGTCATGAGTTTGTTTTTAATCATGGCTTGTGGCGGTGAGGAACAACCTGATGATAAGGATATTATAAATCCACAAGTAACAGTAAAACCTGTCAGCATTCCAAGTTTTGATGCAGAGAACGCTTATAATATGGTCGCGAAACAAGTTGCTTTCGGTCCAAGATTACCTAATACAAAAGAACATCAAGCAACTTCAAAATGGTTAGTTGAGCAGTTTAATCTTTATGGTGCAAAAGTAATCCAACAAGATTTTATTGCTAAAAGATACGATGGAGTTAACCTTAAATCTAAGAATATTATCGCTTCGTTTAATACAGATAATAGCGATAGAATTTTGCTTTGTGCGCATTGGGATACACGTCATGTTGCAGATCACGACCCAGATAAAAGCCGATATAATGAGCCGATTTTAGGTGCAGATGATGGAGGTAGTGGTGTTGGTGTTTTATTAGAAATTGCTCGTATTCTTGGTCAAGACAGTTCTTTTAAACATGGTGTGGATATCGTTTTGTTTGACTCGGAAGATCATGGTGCTCCAAGTGGTACTCAAGGCGGATCTGAGAGCTGGTGTTTAGGATCACAGCATTGGTCAAAAGCGCCTCATGTAGCTAATTACAAAGCAAAGTTTGGAATTTTATTAGATATGGTTGGTTCAAAATCGCCTCGTTTTACAAAAGAAGGCACTTCTATGCAATACGCTCCAACCGTGATGAATAAAGTATGGGATATTGCAAGTTCTTTAGGATATGGTGCATTTTTCGACCCAACAACGACAAGCGCAATTACAGATGATCATTATTTTGTCAATACCCTAATCGGAATTCCAACTATTGATATTATTAATAAAGATTTATCAACGCAGAGTAATTTTGGGCAGCATTGGCACACCCACAAAGATAATATGGATGTGATTGGAAAAGGTACTTTGAAGGCAGTCGGGCAGGTTGTTTTAACGGTTCTTTATAAAGAGGATTAATATAAATAGTAAAGTATTTTTTCATACAAAAAAGGCAATTTGATATTTTATTGAAATATCAAATTGCCTTTTCTATTTTTACTTTTATCTAATCCTTTTTTTCCTAGTTCTACTTGATTTTCCTTCTTGATGTAATTTGTTTACTGGCTTAATTACGTAAGTATAATACTGCCCTTTTTTAGCGGTTTTATCTATGTAAATAATTTCTCTTTTGGTAGAATGATGTCCAGTAAGCGTCAAAATATTGCGCGGATCATCAAAGTTTCCAACCTTCTTACCTTCAAAGCGATAAACCACATAATACAAAGGCATATTTTTAGCGTCTCTTCTATGGTGTTTCCATCTCAATCGAATACCGCCATCTCGTTTTTTTGCCCGATAAAGACGGGGTTTTCTTTGTTTATAAACAAACGTTTTTTTGTTCTCAGGTAATAAAGCAGGATATTGATAATAACTACTCAAAGAGTCTGCAACTCCTAATTTGTTCGCTTTCAATGATCGAGTACTAAAATAAATACTGCCCAAAACAGCCGAATTAGCCCGATTCATTTCGATTTGTTTTGGAATTTCATTCGGATTTTCCCATTCTGCATAACGACCTCCATTGCCTACTTTATAAGCTGCATGACCAATATATAGATCTTTGCCGTAAGTGTGCTCGCTCCACCATTTCAAAAGTACCTCATAATCTGCCACAGCAAAACCAATGTACCAATATAATTGTGGTGCGACATAATCAATCCAATCTTTTTCTAACCATTTTAAAATATCGGCATTCAAATCGTCGTAACTCTGAATAGAAGCACGTCCAGCAGAACCATTAATAGGATCAGTCGATTTATTCCGCCAAACGCCAAACGGACTAATTCCAAATTTAATATGTGGTTTAATTACTTTGATCGTTTCCGATAATTGCTTGATCAAGCGATCAACATTATCTCTACGCCAATCACCAATATTAGCAAATTCTTGACCATAGGTTGCAAATGCTGTGCTATCTGGAAATTCTTTTCCTTTCACTTTATAAGGATAAAAATAATCATCAAAATGAATCGCATCAACTTCATAATTCGTAATAATTTCCTTTACCACCTCATTCAAATGATTGCGAACTGGCTCTAATCCTGGATTGAAATAGTATTTTTTGCCATATTGAACAAACCACTCGGGATGTTGATTCAGTTCATGTGTAGGCGCTAAAATGCTTTTATCTAAATTCATCGTAGCTCGATAAGGATTGAGCCACGCATGAAATTCCATGCCGCGTTTGTGTGTTTCTGCGATCATAAACGCCAAAGGATCATAATAAGGAACAGGTTGAGCGCCTTGTTTTCCTGTCAAATACTTAGACCAAGGCACAAGTTTCGAAGGATAAAATGCATCTCCTGCTGGGCGAATTTGAGCAATAACCGCATTCAAACCCATTTTTTGATAATTATCTAATAAAGCAATCCATTCTTGTTTTTGTGCATCACTGCCCAATTTGGAAGTTGATGGATAATCAATGTTAACGACCGTCGCAACCCATGCCGCTCTAAATTCTCGTTTTGGTGGGGATTGAGCAAAAGTATATTGTATACAATAAATTGAAATTAACCCAATAAGGGCTATTTTTTTTATGAGTGCAGACATAATAAGATGGTTTTAGGTTGATGATTTTGCTTCCGCAAAGTAATAAAAAAATCGCTTCTACTACTAGAGCAAAAGCGATTTTTTATCATAAATATCTTTATTCAATCCTTAACGGATCAGCATTACAGGGCCATTTTGTTCGACAATTTTTCCATCAGATTGAACAACTTTGATGTGATAAATATACAATCCCTGACGAACAGCCATTCCATTTGCCCAGCCATCCCAGCCTTTGTCTGGATCATTTGTTTCAAAAATCATTGCGCCCCAACGATTAAAAATCTTCATTTCAAAATCTGATGTTTCACCAAATACTAAAACTGGTTTAAAAACAGTATTCACGCCACTTGGTGCAAAAGCATTCGGAACACGAATTTTAACAGGTTGTTGAATACAATAAGTATTTGATCGACTATAAATCGTTTCGCTTGTTCCATCTGGAAAATCCATCACTGCACGCGCCACGACATAATAACAAATATTAGTTTCATCAACATTATAATTGTTAAATTTATCCTCCAAGCTCTCAGTCAAGAAATCAAAAGTCCCTAAATTTTCATCTTGCCCATTAATAATCCGATGAACCGTATAATCGTATACTCTTCCATGAATAATATCAAAAGGCGTCCAATACAAAAAGTTATTAAAACTAATACCTGCTTCTCCAGTTAAATGAATTGTAAAACCATAATTCGATAAAACCTCATTTCCACAACTATCCAATGATTCGAGTTGATAATTAAAGGCTTGAAGACTCGGATCAACCGTTGTGTCTAATTCCGTATAATTTTCTTGTAAAGCACCATTTGGCGCTCCTGTATAAACCGTTTGATAATTAAAAGAACTATCAGCTCTCGCGATACTATAATTTGAAATATCTGCATTATCGTCCCATTTCCAATCTAATTGGACTTGATTATTGGCATTAACCGTTACATTTCTCAAATAAATATAACTCATCGGTTGCACAACATCTACATTGATACAAACCCGATTAGAAGAAGATTTCGTACTCGTACCACCTTTAACTGCCGAAACATAAAAACACAGTTGCTCGCCATCATTAGCATCATAATAAATATGCTTCGTTGTATCGCCAATATAACTAATAAACTCAGGCGTACCTCCGTTAATAGAGCGCCAAATTTGATGATTTTTCACACCAGTTGTCCAATTTCTATAAGGTGTCCAATCCAATAAAATCTCCCTTGTACAACGATCAATCGACGCATTGAGAAGAATAGTTTGGTGTGGTTCGTTATTAACTAAACCCGAATTGCCGCATTTATCCATTGCAACAATTGTATAAGTTTCTTGCCTATTGGAAGGATCAGAACCGATATGTTCATAAAAAGTATTCTCACGTCCCCAAACCGTATCAATCACCACAAAGCCACTAGGCGTTTCATGAAAAATCAAATACGCCCCCGTTTTTGGAGAATTGTTTTCAAACCAATTTAATTCTACATTTCCAGCATCATTAACCGTTACAAAATCAATTTCGGTCACGGCTGGTGGATGGTTATTCAGTGTCACAGATTGCCCAGGTACTTCATTTGGACAAATCAAATCGGTTGTCATATAATAGTACCAAGTAGTATTTGTACCATTTGCTCCCGTGTGAGTAAAAGTCGTTTCAGTAGGATCCGTGATAATGGTCAATAAGGCAAAAGGATTTGAAGGATTCGCACTTGTATAAATTCGATAACCATTAAAAGTATTGCCACAAGTATTAGTAGGCAAATCCCAATTTAATACCACATCTCCATTAAATTGAGTTGCGATACAAACCAAAGTTGGCGGATTAATTTGAGCATTGACAGACAACGACAAGCAGCAAAAAAAGGCGATA
>CAKZLL010000046.1 GCA_937125475.1 uncultured Saprospiraceae bacterium
ACTTTTTGTATAAAGAATTGGAGAATTTTAGAAGACTATTCCTAAACTGGGTTGCTTCTTTTGATAAAAGATGTGATTATAATGATGAGTGGTCTTTTGAGATTTAATAGTATAAATTATAAATAATTGAGTATTATTTATTAGTAGTATTCAATATACCTAACGTGCTCCTCTTCGTTGTGGTAAAGCTCCTACCACAATCGTCTGATTATTATCTTTAGCCTTGATCATTTTCTTCAATTCTTTTTGATAATCTTGATAATCCTGATAAATACGATGCGAAAGGTAATCCGTAGTTTTTAATTCAAAAGTTATTTCATATGTCAAAAATTTATCTTTATAATAAATTCTTGTCCAAATGGTCTTGATTTCTTTTGTATGCAAATTCATTTTTTCTAATTTCTCTGTGTTTATTGTTTGTCATACAAATATCATCAATTTTGGTTTTATTATATATAAATAAGTTAGTTACTTGTGACATTTAAAACAAAACAAATTAGAAAATCCTTACCTAAACATATTTTTACAAAACACTCATTTTCAAACATTTAAAAACAAAAGTCATACAAATTTGTCAAAAAAAACAACAAAAAAATGCATACAAGTAACAAAAAAATTAGCTTATTTTGTTTCTATTTTGGTTTTTTCTATTTTACTATCGTTGTTAATTCTACAATATGACCATCCAAATCTTCAATATAAAGTGATTCATAAATAGTGTGATTTTTATATTTATATGAAATTTCAAGACTTTCATAATGCACCTTTGCTTGTTCAAAATTTTCTTTCGTCACATAAAATGCAAAATGATCTATTCGTTTATAGTTATTGGCGCTAGGATTGGGCAAATTAGGTGATTTTGCAGGAAAAATTGCCACACCTGTATTTCCTGCAAACAGCATAGCTGGATGATTGCTCCAAGCAGCTTCATGGACTTGTTCTAATCCTAGAACTCTTTTGTACCAATCGATTGAAGCTGTTACATCCTCTACAAATATAGCGACATGATCTAAGTTTTCTATTTTAAACATCTACTTTACCACTTTGTAAATCATATCAAATAAAACCAAAGATAAAAAGACCATTTCTTCTTGATCAGTCATATTTGGATCAAGAAACTGCAATGCTCTAGGATTAATTTGCTCCTCAGTTGTTTTAGTAACTAAAGTTCCGAGTTCTTTCATATGCCCTTTTTCACTATGAATAAGGACAGGATAATGTGGCGCGTCTGATTTTCGATTAATTCGAGCCAACATTTTTTTCTTTGTGTTATACAAAACCCCATTTGATTGCAAAATACCAATGAATTTATTATTAATTGTCAACTCGATCTGTTGATCTTTAATTCTATACTGAAAAGAACGATTCGAGGTTTGAGCATAAATAACCGCATTTTCGGTTTTCGCCATATATTTTTTATAGGCGTAAGTAATCATTGGCTCATGATAAATCGAATTAAATGTGCCTTGAACAACCGTCGTACCACGTTTTTTTCGCTGAACGGATCCATGCTTCAAAGACAGTAAATTAATTTCTTCCCCTTTCCACGGAATTAATTCGTTTATATTTGGAGCTAATAATTTTTTCATTTTCTTAATATCCGTCAATACCTTTTTTTTGGAAGGATTATAATTTAATAAATAAAAACGCCCTCCAGAAGCGATCATTCCAAAAAGGAAAACGGATACTACACCTATCATTCCTAATACTAAAAGTGTAATCATAGCTTTTTTTATTTCGAGATATTAAGAGAGAATTTGAATGGTCAGTACCCTAAATATCTGCTGCTGACACCTCATTCTTAATATCTTAATTTATTCTACATTTTCTCTACTATTCAATAATAATTCATATTCAAGCGGATTTTCAAACATTTTCACTCGTTCGGTTAATGCTATTTTATCTGCTGGGGTCAAAAATGCATAATCATTTTGAATAATAGTATTTAATTCTTTCAAAATATCGGCTTGACCTCTCCAATATTCCGTTCCAGCAACAATATCTTCAAGGATAGCCGCTTTAAAATCTTGTATTGCTTGCCCAAACAACTCACTTTTCGCCATAATTTGATCCATTTGACCAATAATATTCAAATGAATGCCTTCGCCCAAAAGGCTATGACCGCCATAATCCGACGTTTGCAAAAACCAGCTCGGGTAAAAATACTCAATGCTATCTTGTTTGTAAATATCAAAACAAAGCTGAACAAATTCATCATCCTCCTCTCCTACTGTTTGTTTGACTTTTTGTGCTAAATTTTTATAATCATAAAACAAATGAAAAGTTGTGCCTTCTGCAACTTGTGTCGGGACGAGCCCAGGAAGCGGCTCATCTATCCAAAACATATCAGGCAAAACAGGTGTTCCAGTCAAATCAATTTCATTCAATTCAACAATCAAACTATCTCTCAATTCCAATCCTGTTCGATACATTTCTGCAAATTCTAAAGCTGTTTCTGCTTCGGTATATAAATCCGCATAAGTTTTAATGAGGCGACCTGATTTTTCACCAAAGAAATTAGCTAATCGTTGCGTAATCACTTGTTGAGCAAGTTCTTTTCCTGCTCCGTTTGTATCGAATTTGACACAACCAGCATAAATCCAACCGATTTGTCCTTCTGAGTTTTTTACTTTGAGCCAAGGTTCATTAAAAGTAATTCCTCGCAACATAAGAGGCGTAGAAAAATCACTAATTTTATCCAAATAAATTAAAATATCTCCTTCTTTGACTTTCTGAATTTCCTTCCCTTCTAATCCTGGTTGATCTCTAACTTGTACGTCGTTTATCACAACTGTTAATTCCAGTTGATTAGTTTCTTCTACTTCTGTAGCTGGTTCTTTTTCAGGAGAATCACAACTAAAAAGAACAAAGGTTAAGCTTAATAAAAAAAGGTATTTCATTATTTTTCTAATTTTAGGGAGCGCAAAAAATTACTTCTCATCCGTTTCGACTTTAAACATAGACGCGATAATCAAGCCTACATAAACACCAAAGAAGGTTTCTACACCTAAAATGATATTAATTAAATCCTTAAAGTCTATCATATTAAAAAGTGCATAAAGCGAAACAGCAGTGATTAATGTTGAGATATGAACGCTAACCATAATATAAGAAGTCGAAGCAAACAATGAATTAACTCTCAAATCATCATCACCTTCTTTTGGTCCAATCACATTCCTATTTGCCACAACATACCTAGTCAATGCAGTCAAATAAGCGGTTTTAATTGGAATTAGGATTTTCAATAATTCGGTAAATTCATCATCATCAAAACCCCTCATAATATAAAATAAAATAATAAGCCCTCCAAATACTAAATTCGAATTTAAGATCAATCTGCCTAGCCTATTTCTATGTTTTGCTTCTGTTACTGTCATTATTAATGAATTAAAAAAACGGTAGACAATTATTATACTGATATCTACCTAAAAAAGGTTCTTTATGATTTTATGTGATGATTAATAATATCTTTTTTATTCTAAGCTTTTAACCTCCCCTACCCCCTCCAAAGGAGGGGAATCTAGCCAGTTGCTCCCCTCCTTTGGAGGGGCTGGGGGAGGTTAAAAACTTAGAGAATTAATCTTTTTAAAATCGACCACATAAAATCATAAAGAACCCTAAAAAATAGTCCGATTTAAAATTCTAGTTAGCCTAACTCAACTAAAAAACACGCCAACTCAGGCATTCTCAACTTTCCATTTTCAATTCTCAACTAAAAAACATTCCAACTATTTATTATATGTACCAACTACTCATTGCCTCTTGCGTCTTGACCGCTTTGCTGCTATCTTGTTATCGAATTGAAAAACAAAGTGAAAGATTAGATAAAGTGGAGTTCGATTTTCAATTCCAATTGGTTTGGCTCTATTAAAATCTAGATATGTACTTACGAGTTACGGTTTTTCGTAACTCGCTTTTTATTTTAATAGCTCTTCCGCCAACCTATTTAAGTTCGTTTTATCAAATGTCCCAGAACTCATCATTAATAAATTACGTTTTCTCCATTTCATCGCTCGCAATGCTTCCAACATTTCCTCTTTATCAGTAAAAACGATCATATTTGAATGTCCAAAGGCTGCTGCTACTTCTTCTTTGCTAATTGCTGGCAAGCGTTTCATTTTCAATGTATGCTCACTAAAATAAACAAAAGCCGTATCTGCCGCATCCATCGTTTGATGATATTCTTTCAAAAAGGCTTTATTCAAGCTACTAAAAGTGTGTAGCTCAAAACAAGCCACTAATTCTCTTTCTGGATATTGTGCGCTCAATGCTTTAATTGTTGCTTTTGCCTTAGATGGAGCGTGTGCAAAATCCTTATATGCAATACTTTTTTTCGTCTCTTTTAGCAATTCTAAGCGTTTTGCTGCTCCTTTAAAAGAAGTAATCACTCGATAAAAATCTGCTTCTGCTACTCCTAGTTCCAAACAAACCAATTTCGCCGCTTGTAAATTTTGCAAATTATGCGCACCAAAAATCTGTAACTCCACTTCTTTTCCATCAAACTCCACGAGCGTTTTTCCATTTCTAATAGAATAATCCATTGTGTTGTACGGCTGTAATTTTAGGCTGCGTTTTGCTTTAGCTGCTATTTTTTGCAAATGCTCATCGCCTTCATAATACGTTACAAAACCACCATCCTCTGATTTTTCTAAGAAAATCTCAAACTGCTCAACATAATTTTCAAAAGTAGGAAAGACATTAATATGATCCCAAGCGATACCCGTCAAAATAGCAATATGCGGTTTATAAAAGTGAAATTTTGGCTGTCGCACAATAGGCGAAGACAAATATTCATCGCCTTCAATCACAATAATAGGCGCATCTGATAGCCGAACCATCGCGTTAAATCCTTCTAATTGCGCACCGACTAAATAATCTGTATCAATATTCAATCGACCCAAAACATGCAAAATCATGGCTGTCGTCGTCGTTTTTCCGTGGCTTCCACCAACAACCACCCGTTTTTTATTCACTGCTTGTTCATAAACAAACTCAGGATAAGAATAGATTTTCAAACCTAATTCTTGCGCACGCTTCAACTCTGGATTATCTGTTCGGGCATGCATTCCAACGATCACTGCCTCTAAATCAGCCGTAATATTTTCAGGATGCCAACCCATCTCTTTAGGTAATAAACCCACATTATCTAAACGCTGACGCGACGGATTATAAATTTCATCATCAGATCCTGTGACTTTGAAACCATTATTGCGCAAAGCAATCGCGACATTGTGCATTGCTGCGCCTCCAATAGCGATCAAATGAATATGCCTTGGCTTTAATTCATTTTTAATACGCTGCTGATATATCTTATCCATCCATCTATTCCAAGGTAATTTCATATTTTTAGTCGTTGTTTTTTAAAATTTAGCAGTCTTTCTTGATAAAAGTTCTTATAGTCGAAAAATAAAGTTTTGTAGGCATATTAATTTTTGTCAATAAAGACTGGTGATAAAACAAAAAAAAATGCCGTTTTTTGTACAAAATATACATTCATTACAATCAATTCATCTTCCTCTATACCTACTTCTACAATGAACTGGATAAATATAAAAAATACTGAACAAATTACTGCTATTGCAACACAATCAAAAACTACTCCTTGCTTAATTTTTAAGCATAGTATGACTTGTAATATGAGTGCAATGGCGAAATTTCGATTAGAAGAAGATTGGAATTTTAATGAAAATGAATTAATCCCTTATTTTGTAGATATTTTACAATTTAAAAAAGTATCTAATGAAATCAGTGATTATTTTCAAGAATATCATCAATCGCCACAAATTCTAATTATCAAAGATGGATATTGTATTTATGAAGAATCACATTTAGATATTTCGGTAGAAGATATTCAAGAAAATTTGACTGATGGTTTTTAATGCTTTTTTAAATAAGGGGTCAGGGGCGAGGCGGCAGGTGTCTGGAAACAGGTTAATCATCAATGCTTTATTTTGCCCAATACCTTTATTGAAGATCTTTGAATATGAAAATTTTATCCAATACAACAAAAAAATCAAGCACCACAAATTTTAAATTCCCCTAAGCAGAGCAATTTCCTTCTTTTTGTTGGTATTTAAAAAAATCAACTACTTATCTATTTCATTATCAAAGTTTTAAAACAAAAAAAGCTCTTTTTATTTTTAAAAAAATAAAGATTTCCATATTTTTAAGGATTCTAATTATAGAAGGAAATAATAAGATCTGAAATATTTAATTTTTATTCAATTAATATCTTAAGACTAACATACTTTTATATAAAAATACTCGTATCTTTGTAAAAAACAGCCATTCCATGCTGCCACACACATCAAATCGACTTTTTTTTGCTTTAAAAAAACTAGGCTTAGTGCTATTTATAAGCCTATGTTGTTGTTCTATTTCATTAATTGCACAAAATGATTCTACAATAGTAGATAAACCTGTTCAAGAAAATCCTGTAACGCCCACTACGGAAAATCCTCCAACAACTGATCCAACTGTTCCTCCTACCAATACCGTACAGCCTGCACCTGTAACGCCTGCTCCAACGCAAGTTACACCAACACCGACTCGGACTCGCACAAATAATAATTCTAATAATTATACAGAACGCCCCTCAACCCCTACTCCTGCCGCAAGTAATCCGACACCAGCACAAGTTGAGCCAGAGCCTGTTCCTGAAATTAAGTTAGATAACGACAATCCTTTTGAATTAGTTGATTATGGAAAACCTCGTATTGACGAAAATGTAGTTTCTGAGGAAGATGATGATCAACCTGTAAAAAGAGATACTTCTATCAATTACAATAATCCATTTGAATTAGTGAAGAATGGTAATATTGCTATGCTAGAAACGGTAGAAGGAGCAATGACCAGCAAAAAGTCCAATAAAAAATCTAATAAAAAGTCCAACAAGAAGAAAAAGAAGAAGAAGCGGAAGAAAAAAAATGAAAAGCCATTATTTGATAGTTCTAAATTAGATTTTGATGCGATTATCAAATTTTCTGCATTATTAGTTATTACAATATTTTTAACTTATTTAACGACTACTTTTAGAACTGATTTACAAAAAATATATCGCGCTTTTACTAATAGTAATATGATGGTTCAGCTTTATCGCGAGAAACCGAGTTTATTGCAAATGCCTTATATTCCGTTATATATCTTATTTGCTTTTACAGGAGGAGCATTTTTTTACCTCATGTTAGATTATTTCAAAATAGAGATATTTGACAATCATGCCTATACTATTTTAGCCTGTATAGCCTCTTTAGGCGGTTTTTATTTATTTAAACATATATTATTAAAGACCTTAGGTGTTGTTTTTCCTATAAAAAAAGAACTTAATCAATATCATTTTATTGTCGGTATATTTAATCAAATTATTGGTTTAGCACTTATTCCTTTAATTACAGTTATTGCATTTGCACCTGAAAACATAAAATTATTTGCCATATATGGTGCATTGGGAATCATCGCTATAATTTGGATTCATAGATTAATTCGTTCTGCTTTAGTAGCACAAAATTTCTTAGCGTTTCACAAATTTCATTTATTTGTTTATCTTTGCACCGTTGAAATAGCTCCTCTCTTTATCATTCTAAAATTAGCAATGAATTAAAGTGTTTAGTAATAATTTTTTCATAAAATAGCTTTTTGATTATCAATTTTAAAATTCTTATATTTTAAGACATAATAAAAAGTTTATTTTGGATATTCATACTTCTAAAACCTTAGATTGAATGACATCGCAAGTAGAAGTCAAGAAGTACAAAGAAGTTAAAACAATTCTCGTTTCTCAGCCTGAGCCAACTAGTCGTTCTCCCTATGCTGACTTAGAGAGAAAATATGGTATAACGGTAGATTTTCGTCCTTTTATCCATGTTGAAGGCATCAGCGTTAAAGAGTTCCGTAAACAACGCATTCTAATCGAAGATTACACTAGTATAATTTTTACGAGTAAAAATTCTGTAAATCATTTTTTTCGAGTGTGTAAAGAATCTCGTATTAAAATGCCGCAAGACACGAAGTACTTTTGTACATCGGAGGCAATTGCATTGTATTTACAGAAGTTCGTAGTGTATCGAAAGAGAAAAGTTTTCTTTGGAAAAAGAACCTTAGACGATTTGAAGCCTTTTTTAAGTAGACATAAGAAAAAAGAGAAATTTTTATTGCCTTCTTCTGATTTAGGCAAACCTCGTTTTTCTACCTTCTTAAAAGATAATGGATTTAATTTTAGTGAAGCTTGTTTGTATAAAACAGTTAGTAGTGATTTATCGGATTTGAGTGATATTACTTATGATATGTTGGTTTTCTTCAGTCATTTTAGTATCAAATCATTGTTCGAAAACTTTCCTACTTTCCAACAAAATGAAACTAGAATTGCAGCTTATGGAAATTCTACCTCTAAAGCAGTTGAAAGTCAAGGCTTAATGATTAATGTCAAAGCTCCAACTAAAGAAAGTTTCTCAATGACTGCCGCAATAGAAAGTTATCTAAAACAATCAAATAGATAATTAGTTGATTGTTCGTGATATTAATCAAACGGGTACTAAAAAAAGGTGCAACTATTAATAGTTGCACCTTTTTTTAGTATCCGTTTGATGTTGATATCTACATTTAAATTATCCTAATGCTGCAATACCATCCATTTGAAGTTTGCGTTTAAGCGCTTTTAATGCTTCTTCTAAAAGATCGTATTCTTTTTTTAGCCCAACGTACAATTCCATTGTATCCGTCAAATCCTCTTTCTTGCCTTTTTCTTCTAGATCAGCACTATACTGCCCGACCTTCATTGCACCGATTTGACGTGCAGGTGCTTTCATTGTATGTGCTGCGGCTTTCAGTTTATAAGCATCTTCACTCCTTATCGCATCTTTCATATCTCGCACTAAAGCAGGACTAACTTCTATAAATGTATCAATGATTTCAATTAATAATTCAGCATCACCATCTAGCATTAGAACCAGTTCATTTAGAATTTGTTTATCAATATACTGATAAATCATTGCACTAGACCTAGATCGGGATCTCAATTCATCCAAAGTTGCCTTGTCAGGCATTTCTGGCTTAATATTCTGTGTTTTTCTAACTATTTTTTTCTCTACTGGAACAACTGTTTTACTTCGCTTGCCAGGAGGTTTTGCTTGCTCCAATACTCGAATTAAATCAGCAACACTAAACGGTTTACTAATATACTCATTCATTCCTGCTCGTAGACAAATATCCCTATCTTCTTTCATTGCATTTGCAGTCAATGCGACGATAACAGGTTGACGTTCAGCAGGTAAAGTTTTTCTAATTTTCTTTGTTGCGGTTAATCCATCCATGACAGGCATATGTAAATCCATTAGAATTACATCATAATCGTCTGCCTGAACCATCAAGAAAGCTTCGTGTCCATTAGGTGCCCAATCTGGCGCATAGCCTAATTTTTGTAAGAAAGTAACCGCTAGTTTTTTATTAACTAAATTATCTTCCGCTAATAAGATTTTCAATGGAATTTGCTTGCCCATTTCGCTATTCAGCTTATTTTGAACAATTCCTTTGCTATCTAAACTCTCAGATTTTTTCTTAACACCACTTCTTAAATCAACCAAAGCACCAAAGAGTGTTTCTGGCTTAATTGGACTAAAAATATAATTATCAAAATCCGATTTCCTCAGTTTTTCTAATAATTGATTAAGTGAAGTAATCACTGATATATTAATACCTTTCTTCTTGATAATTTTTGTAAAATTAGCTGAAATTACTGGATCATCTTCATCTAAAGAAAATGTATCAACTAATATTGAATCAATATTTTTATACTGATGTAACAATTGAACAGCCTCTAAATGTGAATCAAAATCCTTAAACGAAACACCCCAATGACCAAGATATGTTTTTAATATATTCAAATTGGTACTGTTTCTACTAAAAATCAATACATTCAAATTCGATAACTCTTTTGGTACACTCTTAATATATAGCGGTGTTTCTTGTTTAACACTTTGAGATCTAATCGTAAAATGGAAAATTGATCCTTTCCCCACTTCACTTTCTACCCAAATTTTACCGCCCATCATTTCGACCAATTGCTTAGTAATTGCCAAACCTAAACCTGTACCACCATATTTTCGGGTAGTAGAACTATCAACTTGACTAAATGCATCAAACAAAATGCCTTGACGATCTTTAGGAATTCCTATTCCTGTATCTTTAATTGCAAAGTGAACTTCGTAATCTGGAATAGGCTGATTATCATCTATTGTAGAAATATCTTCAAAGATTGGTGTTGCATGAACATTGACATAAACCTCTCCTTTTTTAGTAAATTTCACCGCATTACTTAATAAATTAGTCAACACCTGCTGCAATCTTGTTACATCACTTAATACAAAACTTGGTGTTTTAAAATCTACAAAATAAGCTAAATTCACACCTTGTTCATTCGCTTTTGGCAATACTAAATCCAAAGAACGTTCTACACATTTATGCAAATTAAAAGGTGCGTACTCTAAGTCTAATTTACCCGCTTCAATTTTGGAGAAATCCAAAATATCATTAATCAACATCAATAAATTATCCCCACTATTTCTAATGATTTGGGAAAATTCGCGTTGTTCTTTATTTAAAGACGTATTCAAAAGGAGCTCACTCATACCGATCACCGCGTTCATAGGTGTTCTAATTTCGTGGCTCATATTCGCTAAGAAAGTACTTTTAGCGTTATTGGCTTTTTCTGCTGCGTTTCTTGCTTCTTGCTCGTCTTCTGTTACTTTTTTAAGTGCTGCTGTTCGTTCTGCTACAATTAATTCAAGTCTTTCGTTCTGTTCTTTTAATCGATTAGTGTTTAATGAGACGATTGCCCACACTATTCCACCCAAAATCAATAAATAAGTAATAATAGCTGCATTAGAAACATACCAAGGCTTTCGCACTTCAAACGCCATACTACTCACTTCACTCCAAATAAAAGCACCACGTTGTTTTGCTCGAATTTCTAATTTGTATTTTCCATGTCGCAAAGGTGGAATCAAAATAGCATTTTTATACACTCCTGCCGACCAATTATTATTCAATCCTGTAATCCTTGTTTGATAAATAATATCTGAGGAAGGAAACGCCATACTTCCAAAAAACACTTCTAAAGAAGTATTATTTCTAATAGAAATTCCTTCTAACTCGATGGCAGTCAAACCATTTTTTTCGACTCTTAGTATTAATGGTGCTGGTGTTTTCTGAATATTATCCGAACGATCACGAGAAAGCGACAATCCTCTTGCTGTACCAATCCATAATTTTCCTAGTGTAGGATCTTCTGTAATACAACGATAAGAGATCGTTTTAGAAGGCACACCACTATTTTCATCAAAAATAATAATGCTTTTATCAACAGGACTATATCGGATTAATCCTTTTGCATTAGAGCAAAAAATCGCTTTATTTTTAGAAATATTAACTGCTCTAATCTCTAAATTTGTTAATTCTGGCCCTAAATCAACCCTTGAAAAATTAGTTAAATCAAATCTCAAAAGTCCTTCACTTGATGCCAGCCAAACAATACCTTCTTCATCAAAGACCATATCATTAATGGAGAAATCTTCATCGGTTTCGAAATCCAGCTTATTACTAATATTAATAAATTTATCTGTTCCTTCATCAAAAACAAACAAGAAATTTTCACTTCCAACCGAACCTGCATACAAACGAGTATCTTTTCCTTCTCGAACTACATTTATATTGCTTGGTAATCCTTTATCTTTGCCGTAGGTTGTCCTTGTTCCATCTGGATTAATCCTAATTAAAGCATCATTTCCATCTTGACAAACCCAAATATTGCCTGCTTCATCAGATGTAATAAAAAAGATATATCGACCTTGATCCTGAAAATCGAGGGTTTTCTTGAGTTGATTATTTTCAAAAACGTGAATTTGTTCCTTAGATGCGACCCAAAGTTCATTTTCTCTAGTCGTCATACTCAAAATATAGTAGTTCGGATTATCGGTGACTAATTTTGTTGAAATAGCATTAAATTTGTCTTTCTGTATTTTAAAAATACTTCTTTGATCAGCAACATAACCATTTCCATCCGCTCCGACAGTAATCGCCTGAACATACAATCTTCGTTCATCTATATTCGGAGATAAATACTGGAAAGGCAATTCTTGCAATAAGTGAAAACCTTGATCCGCACTGATCCATAAATCATTATCTCGACTTAAATAGATATGATTAAGATTCGCAAATGAAGTACTTGGAATAGGATTAAAAAGATAACCATCAACCGTTTTTACTACTCTATAAATTCCTTTTTGCCAAGTTCCGATATAAGCATTATCAAAACTTCTGAACGCAATACTTGAAATATTTTCAATCTCACTGACTTTCTTAGCCGATTTTAAATCGCGCAAAGGAGCCGTTTCTAATTCATATAAACCATTTAATGTAGCAATCCATAATTTATTTCGTCCGACTTGCTGAATTTGATTAATTTCTCCTACTTCCGTCAATAATGGCACATATTCAAATTCGTCTTTAGCCTCATTTAAACAAAATAAATGCCCTGCTTGAGAAACCATCCAAAGATTTCCAAAACCATCTTCCGCGAAATTATAAGCTCTTAAAAAACTATTGGATTTATATTTTAATGGAATTTTATAGCGTTTCTGAATTTTACCATCCTTGAATCTCACAATAGACTCTGGTTCGCTAATCCATAAATTTTGAGAAGCATCTTGATAAACCGTTTTGGGATACCAAATACTAGTATCAGTAACAGATTCCTTATTTGCACCAATCAATACCTCAATTCTAACTGTATCTACCTCATTAAAAATTTCGACAATGCCCAAATCTGTAATAAGTAATAATCGACCATCATTAGTTTTAACGATATCTTTAGTAAAATGACTAGGTAAATGCTCATCTCCGAAGGTAATGAAATCAGAACCGTCATATCTAGTTACTCCTTCATCCGTTGCGACCCAAATAAAGCCATACTCATCCTGTGTAGAAGCCTTAGTGAGATCAATAGGTAGACCATCTTCTACCAAATATTGCACTAAGCGATATTCTTGCGCTTGAATGAATAGGTTAGTAAATACTAGAAAAAAGCATGTAATGAGTAATCTGTAATTAGCTTTCATGTATAAATATGTATATAATGGTAGCCTTTATTGCTTTTAAATTTCTATATAAGAAAAGAATGATTGATTCATTCGTATGGCAAGGAGAGAGATAAAGAGGTACACATCTATAATTAAATAAATGCAACATCTAAAATAGTTTTATATATTTACTTGTTTCCTTATAACTCGCCTAAATCCCTGTAAAGATATAACCCTTTTATTTTGAAAACAAATGGATTGCTTTACTTTTCATAATTTTGCAACTAAAGTAATTAAAAAAAATTATAATATGTATTTATCACATACTAATGACATTCTCTTGACAGAATGTTTTTTATTCCCAACAAGATATTTTGTATTGTGTGATTTTGTGAAAGGCTCTTGTTTTGTTGTATTATTTTTATAATAATATAATCTCTAATTTAAAGGTAAATTTTAAGGATCTGCTATATATTTTCAATGTTGGGATAAACACTTTTTTATTTACACGTAAAAATATAAAATTTGTTTAAATATTAGGCAGTTTAAAGTTTATAAAAAAATAAATATTAAAAGATAAGCGATAAAACCTGCGATTAAAGTACTTAAAAAGTTTACTTGATGATTATCTAACCAGTCTTTTCGTTGTACTGTCGCACCAAGAATTGAATCTGATAAGTTTCCAATTATTCCTCCTACTAAAATAATCCAAAATACATCGCTATATGGTCGAAAAAACAAATAAATTAATGCTATCATACTACTTCCTACCACACCAGCCATCAAGC
>CAKZLL010000047.1 GCA_937125475.1 uncultured Saprospiraceae bacterium
ACATACAACATTAGTCAACAACTCAAAATACCACCTTTATTTCCTAATAACAGCCTTTCTCACAAAAAATACTATCTTTGCCAGACACATTTCATGCTTTGTTCGTTTTCACTAAAAAAAGATTTGGTACGAATTGACTGAGTGTAGGATGATTTTATCACCACAGTCTCAACTCGTATCATTATGAACCAGCCTTATGTATTACAGGCAGAAACCGCCTTTGCTGATAGTCTAATTTGGGATCTTAATCGCAATTATTATGAAACTCAAGGCATTGAAGCTTGGAGTTCTGGTGCTGTACCTTCTAATTTGACCAGTAATTCTTTTGTTGGAAAAACTTATGCTGCACTTATTTTTGGTTTTCTTAAAGATTTGGCAAACCAAAACAAGACGACAGAAACGGTTTATATCGTAGAACTAGGTGCAGGACATGGGCGTTTTGCATTCCATGTATTAAAGCATCTTGAATCATTGACGACCAAAACGACCTTAGAACTACCATCTTTTTGTTATGTCCTTACAGATATTGCTTCTGATAATTTGTCGTTTTTCATGAATCATCCTCAACTTCAAACGTATTTTGAGCGAGGTGTGTTAGATGTTGCTTATTTAGATGCAATGGAAGGTGAAAGTTTAGAACTAAAGAAATCAGGCAAAACAATTACAGCAGGAGATTTGCAACAACCTCTAATTGCTATTGCTAATTATTTTTTCGATTCTATTCCTACGGATCTTTTTCATTTCAAAAATTCAGCAGTTTCATCTTGTTCTGTTGCGTTGGAAACAGCGATTGATCCTAAAGGTTTAGATACACCGACCTTAATCAAACTACTAAAAACTAATTATACTCAAAAAAAGATAACTGCGCCATTTTATGAGAATAAGATCTTAAATGAAATGGTACTCGATTATCAAAAACAACTCCACGATACGTATTTATTTTTTCCTAAGAAAGGATTACAATGCATTGATCGACTTCGTGCTTTCTCAAAAGAAGGCTTGATGTTACTTTCAATGGATAAGGGGTTTTATAATCTAAGTGATCTAGAAAATGTTGCCGAACCAGATATGATCACGCATGGTAGTTTGTCTTTTTGGGTCAACTTTAATGCATTAGAAACATTTTGTAAAAAAAGCGGTGGACACGCTTTCTTTTCTACTGCCAATAATTTCCAATTTGAATTAGGTTGTTTATTATTTTTATCAGATGATAATAGTTACGAAGAAACTCAAATTGCTTATCAACGTTTTGTGAATGATTTTGGTCCAGGCGATTATAATAGTTTAAAAAAAGCTTCTTATAAAAATATCGCACACGCTACTTTGTCTGAGCTTTTTACAATGATCCGTTTGAGTGCTTATGATTCTAGTTTTTTCATGGCAATTTTACCACGCATTAAACAATTGGCTCGTCGAATAAGCAAAAAACAACGAATACTTTTGAATAAAACCATGCATCAAGTTTGGGATATGTATTTCACACTTTACGAAAAGGAAGACTTAGCTTATGAAATAGGAGGACTACTTTATGATCTCGGCTTCTATCAGGAAGCATTACAATACTTTGTCAACTCTACCACGACTTTAGGGGAGAAAGCAGATGTTTTTTATAATCAAATATTATGTCATTATCAATTAAGGCAAGATGATCAATTTCGATCAACCTTAAAAGTTGCTAAAGCTAAATTTCCAAATTATAAACGCTTTGCCCAATTAGAAGCACTCGATTTAAATGCTTGATAAAATCGTAGAATCAGTCAAAATCACTTTTAAATCGGTCAAAGTAAGCGTTAAATCAAAGCTACTTCTATCTTTCTCTATTTTGATATATGTTTGTAGTAAGCAATCAGGAAATATATTGCTAAAAACAAAAACACTTTAACAAATTAACATACATCAAAGAGAAAACTATGAAAAGGATAGCATTTATTGTAAGTGTAATTGGATTATTTTTGTTGCTCTCTATCAATATGATAGCGCAAAATCCACCAAAACCAACAGGATCAGAAAAACAAACACAAAACGACGATAATGTCTTCGATGACAACGATGTTCTTGTAGTGAAGAATAATAGAAATAAAGGAAAAAGAGGGAAATGCGGCACAAGAAGCCAAAAGTATAAATCTCAAAATAAAAATAATAGAAAACATAAAAGTCACAAGAGTAAATATAAGCAAAATAAAAAAGGGAGAAAATGTGGTACAAGAAGTAAAAAACATAAAAGTCACAAGAGTAAGTATAAGCAAAGTAAAAAAGGGAAATGTGGCAAAAGAGGTAAAAAATATAAATCTCATAAAGTGAAGCACAAATCAAAAAATAAGAAATGCCGCAGACAAGCAAAAAATAAAAGACATCAAAACGCACATTAAAATAAACGAAAATACCTTATTATATCAGAACATCAGCATTAGAAAGTATCAGTTTTATAAGCATCACTCAACAAGTGATGCTTTTTTTATTAAAAAAGACCGACCTCTATAGTTAGAAGTCGGTCTTTTCCTATAATACAAATCAATAGTTTTATTTCTTTACCTTAAAAGGTAAACCAACTGCAATTTTAAATCGGATCATATAATGCGTAAAAATCCGATTATACATTGAATCACTTTGTCCTCTTATAATTATTCCCTCAATTCCTTGTTCCTTTGAATGAGTGTCTATTCCATAAGGCAAAATGATAGTCGATTGAGTAGCAAAAGTAAATAACAGTTTATCTTTAACTACGGTTGTATTTCCCCATTCCATATTAATAGCTGGAGAAATATAAGATTGTGCACCAAAGTTTTCAGGATTGGTATAAGCTGATGTACTTTGTCTAAAAAAGCGATTATTAAAAACTGCTGAAACCCCATATTGAAAATATGGTCCGAGTGGTGCAATACTTCCATCGCCTAAGGAATAATCTCGAACATATACATTCAACAACAAAGAATTAACATTAGCATTGATAGAGGTCGGATATTCGTTTGCTCCAAAACCTAGGCGCGAATAAGTCACGCCACCTCCGATCATACGAAGCCTCGATAGCGCATAAAAACCATTAAGCTGTAGATTGTAAGAATATAAAAGTAAGGCTCTTACATTACTATTAATAGGTTCTTTGTCATTTTCATTATAGCGATTTAAAGTATTATTATTCATAACACTTGAACCAAACTCTACAAAAAAACGCTTTCCATATAACCCAGGCGCACTTTGTGCCGTTGCTTCATAAGTAAAACAACTAGCAAGTAGGACAACAAAAAAGATAATTATATATGATTTCATGTTATTTTTTTTGGATTGCCTCTACTGTTCTACTTTTCATTAATCAACTAATGAGATAGTGAAATAATAAAACAGTGATGCAATATTATGTTTTTATTTTTTACTCGATTTCGCCTTAACTTGATGTAACATCCAATACAAATTAGATTTGATAACGCCATCTCTATCCTTTTGCTTCATATAATTAATTTCTTTGTGCAATACTCGATTTTCTTCAAAATCAAATACAAAAGAAAAATACAGATTGTCATATTTTGGCGTAGCTAAAAGACTAACTCCATAAGGCATTGTTTGTGGGAAAAGCGTATAAAGGATTTCTGCATAACCTATTTTTCTTCGATTCTTATATACTAATGCGCCCGTATAAGCAAAAGTTGTTGTTTTATATTTTTCAACAATTGGCAATAACTCGTTATAATTACTACTAATCATATACATATCATTCGTCAATAATTCATCGACCCATCTGTTGATTGCCATGATTTCGTTATACTCTCCGATCGTTGTTTTTTTAGTAATATGCTTAACATCTAGTACAGTAGTCTTCAAACCTAAATCCTCGCTTAACGTTTCTATCCAGCCTTTGAACTCTTTCTGACGTGCTTCGGATTCAACTAAACGAACAGGATCTTTTTTTCTTCCATTCGCTTTTAAATAAAGTGGATTAATAACCAATAACTTATCTCGACCTAATGTCACCCCTTTCTTACGCTTTTTCTCGGCTTTCTCTCTTGCTGTTTTTCTTCTTTTATAAATACTTTCTCCTTCGGCTTCATTCTTTCTTTTTTCACGTCTTTTACGGTATTTCTCACCACTCTCCAACCATTCTATAAACGTCTCATTATCAAGAAGATCTCCAAAGGCATAAGGGGCGAATGATTTATCTTGTGTCATTAACTCTCCCGTCATTTTTTCTTTTTTGAAATAATTTTTATAATCTTTTTCCAATGAAAAAATAATAATATCCTCAATCATATCTTGTGCCATTAGCTCCATTTGCTTGTCTTTTGGGTATTTTTGATGCATTTTCCAACAATAACGCCCAGCTAACATATTTTTCTCTTTATCCGACAATTTAGTTAAAAAGTAAAATGCAGCTTGCATCTGACCTTGAAGAATACTTTCTGTTTCATCTTCTTCTTCTTCCTCCTCATAATCAGAACTATTTTTATTAGTATATTGAGCAATACCGTAAAGTGCTTTTGCTATATTTTTTTCCGCGTAACTATTCTTTGGATACTCTTTTAGCAATACATAACTATGGTAAAATGCCGCAGAATAAGCACGATAGGAAATTAGAATATCACAAATATCAAAACGAGCAATTTTTTGTACTAAATCAAATTGAGTTTTTGATTGAATAAAATCTTTCCCTTTTTTTCTATCCTCTTTACTAATCACTTTTTCAAAATTCTCTCGTCGTTCATCTATACTCGGATGCGTACTTAAAGAATCATCTTTCCCTTCTAACTCGCTTATTTCATTAACTTCTTCGATTTTGACTTTATCATTAAATTTAATATAATCGCTTTCAAGAAAAGAAAAATCAAACCCCGTGTCAGAATAAGAAGTGTGAGACAATGCCAATAAATCAAAAACTTTTTCTACCGCATTTAAGCTATAGCCCGATTTGAGAAATAACTCAAAACCTTTCTTGTCTGCTTCTCGTTCTAAGTTTTTAGAATAACTATGCTTAGAAACAATTTTTTCATAATTTTTTTGGCGCTTATAATCTCCTCTTCCTCTTTCAATTTCTTTAAATTTCACAAAAGCTTCCAAATTATGGCGTTCTACATAATGCTGGATTTCGTGGCAAAGAATAAATGCTAATTCCGCTTCATTATTAATTTTAGCCAATAAACCCACATTAACAAAAATCTCGCCCCTGTCAGTAGCAAACGCATTAATACTAGCTGAACGAACCATATAAAGCTTGATTTCTTTGCGAAGTCTTGGATTACCTTTGAGGATATTATCCAATATACCTTTCACATAATTAGTCATTGGATCATTAAAGATCAATTGACCGCTAGTTAATAATTCATCGAGTACAAAATTCGTTTGTAAGTAAAACTTTTCTTTCGTTTTTCTTACCCTTCGTTTATTTTTTTCTCTTTTACTATCGGCTTTGGCTTTCAAATATTTTTCAGTAGAAGAAATCATTAAATCTTGTGGAAGCGGTCCTTGTGAGACGGTAGGCGTGTAGTTGTCAAAGTCCTGCGCCGACAATTGAGGCGAAGAAAACCCTATAAGAACAACTAAAATAGCAAGAACTAAGTTTTTAGGATGCATCTGTTTATGATTAAAGGTGATCTAACTTTTATAGGAATGTTGGTCTTATGATGTAATAGATGTAGATCATAAGCGTGATTATTAAGTTCCAATTAAATATTATTCAATTTTTTCCATATGTCTTATCGTTTCTCCAGAAAGCAAAACCATTTCTTTAGAGGTCAACTTCAATATTTCATAAGACCTTGTTCCGATATCTAATCTCGATCCATCTATAGCATAAGTATCCATAAAATTTATACCTATCCAATCAATTGACACTTCACCATTATCAAAAAATTCATTACTAGTTTGAACATCTGTTCCATTTCCAGAAGGGGAAACAACACTTGTAATATCCCATTTTCCTAATAAGATGGCTTTATTTTTTTCATTATCAGCATCATAAGCCAAATCACAACTACTAAAAGAAAGGAATAATAATAAACAATAGAAAGGTAATTTCTTCTTCATGAAGATATTGTTTTTTAGTGATTTAAAAATTTGATCTAAGGTAAAATTTTTTATTTTAACATTTATAATTAAATTATAAATTTATATTTCTATTATAACTACTGACCTGACTATCAGATTATTAATATTAAAAAAACTATAATAAAAAACCCCCCAAAAGGGAGATGAATGACAATAAATCTATATTAGCTTAATTCAATTTCTCAAAATTATAATTATTTAATACACTTTTTTTGTGTCTATTTGAACAAAACTCCGTCTCTGAAAACAAAGTAATTTGACTTAATACTTATTATTCTTAATTAACATATAAAAATGATCTCCAAAACATAAATTTTCGCTTAGCAAACAAGATTAGTCAATGTTAAAGTACTAAGTATTCTATTTTAATAAAAAATAAACAGAAAATGTATATTCTAATAATTTAGATCAAGCATATATTTTTTAACTTACTGTTTAATAATCACTTAAACATTAAAATTAAATTCAATTAATTATTTTTTTTTTATAAAAAATATTATTCATAATAATTTGATTTTCAATTAAATACCTCAGAAATGGTGCATAACGTATTTTTAATAATTTTTGATTTTTATCTTAATTAGGTATCTTGCCAAAAAATTGGACAAAAAAATAATATATTATATTTTATTTACACCTATATTAACCGTTTTCAACAAAACTAATCACAAAGTTATTTTTATTTTTTTTACATAAAATTACATATATTCATGAAGAAGTTAATTAACATTTTAACATTAACCTTATTTATTAGCCAAATAGTTTTCGCACAAGAAGGAGCAATTCCTTTTGACGATTTGCCTCCTGCACCAGAAGATGGTAAGTGTTATGCAAAGTGTAAGGTTCCAGATCGCTATGAAACAGTTACAACTGATAAACTAGTTAAAGCAGGAACTTCTAGAACAACAATGGAAAAAGTTAAATATACAACTGCTACTGAAAGAGTAATGGTCAAAGAAGCTAGCTTCAAGTACACTTTCAAACCAGCTGTTTATGAAACAGTTTCAAAACAAATTTTAGTAAAAGAAGGATATTGTGTTCGCAATGTAACTCCTGCTAAATATACTTATACACAAACTGGAAAAAGATTAATCGCAGGCGAAAGTGGTCGTTGGGTTCGTAAGAAAAAAGGACCAAACTGTTTTTCTGAAAATCCAGAAGATTGTTTCATCATGTGTTGGGAAAAAACTCCTGCTAAATATGCTTACGATAGCGAAAAGCAATTGGTAGAAGCTGAAAAAGAATCAGTAACTCAAATTCCTGCTCAGTACAAAACAATCAAAATTAGAATGGTAAAAGAGCCAGCTCGTTACGAAAGAGTTGAGATTCCTGCTGTTTATAAAAACTTCACTAAGAAAGTTGTTGCTAATACTGACTGTTTACAAGAGCGTGTAATTACTACAGATGCTAAATATAAAACTGTTAGTCAGAAGCGTTTAGTTTCTTCTGGTGGTTATACTGGCTGGGTTGAAATCTTATGTGCTGCTAAAACTACTGATGGTGTTGTGAAGCAAGTACAACAAGCTTTAAACGCTCAAGGTTACAATGTTGGTACTGCTGATGGTATCATGGGTATCAGAACTCGTGATCAATTGGCTAAATATCAAAAAGCTAACAGTTTACCTGTTGGTAACTTGAATATCGAGACATTAAGATCATTAGGAGTTGATGCTAACTAAGAATAATAATTAAGAATATTATTTAATTATTAACTTTAAATGAAAGGTCGAACACTGTAAAGGTGTTCGACCTTTTGTCGATTTAGGAGTAATTTTTGCTCAAAAAAGAATAGAAACCCATTTTTTATGATCCAAAATAATTGAAATATGAAAGTAAGAATACTCTTATTTCTATTCTTTTTACCTATCTCGTTAATCGCACAAGATTTCTCTAATGAAGCCAGTGACAGTCTGGAAAAAATACTCGATCTTCATAAAATCCAATTGCAACAGGGCGATATCAATAGTTTACGTTACTTAGGTAAATTATTAGATGATCCGACGAGAATGGCTATACAATCTCATTCTAGGCGCTGTTTCGGTTGTCGATATTGGTCAACTGTCCGAGAAGAAGCCTATGAACGTATAGAGGATTATATTCTTTTTAAAGATTTTCAATTCACGGATTCTACTTTTACTCAGCAGGATTAATAATACCTTGTATATTAGGATTGTTGAATGCTCGAAATGGTGCTACAACTAATTCAGAAGGGTTATTTCCTGTTCTAAACCAATCATAATAATTATCTCTCCAATCGAATAGACCTATATTTTCAGGATATGGAGAGTTTGCCGAAGTTGGAATCATCGGATTATCTGGATTAGTGTCAAATCCATTTTCAGGGCAATGTTAAATACAAGGTCGTTCAACAATTAAATTAGTTATTTTAACCTAAAGGCATTCGCAAATATCAACTCACAACAAAAAAGTCGATTACTCCAAACGGAATAATCGACTTTTATTAAAATGTAAATATTAAAAATTTAGCGAGCGATCATTAAAAAAAAGACATAATTATTTTATTGAAGCGAAATTTGACGTTCTTGCACCATCTTACGAATGTTAATCAGTGCATAACGCATACGACCTAAAGCGGTATTAATACTTACTCTAGTTAAAGACGCAATCTCTTTAAAACTCAACTCAGCATAATGTCTTAAAATAACGACCTCACGTTGTTCTGGAGGCAACATATCAACCAATTTACGAACTTTCTGATGCGTTTGACTCTTCATGATACGCGCCTCCGCGTTCAATTCAGGTGAACTCAAAACATCGAAAATATCAAATTCTTCGGTTGGTGATACGGTAGGTTTCCTTTTCACTCTTCTAAAGTGATCTACACACATATTGTATGAAATACGCAATGCCCATTGTAGGAATTTACCTTCTTCATTATACTTTCCTTGACGCAAAGTATCGATGATTTTAATAAAGGTGTCTTGGAAAATATCCTCGGCAAGACTTTGGTCTTTGACGAAAAGATAAATTGACGTGTAGATTTTGTTTTTATGACGACCTAGTAATTCTTCGAACGCACGTTCTTCTCCTCTTAGGTAGCACGATATTAGTTCGCGGTCGTTTAACGGCTTAACTTGTTGCATAACGGTTAATTTGTCTTAATAAATTCTGAAGCAAAAAAAAATAAATATTAAAGCAATACAAGTGTAAAAGTGTTAACCGCGATAGACTAAAGTTTAGAAGATTAGAAAATAATTTTTAAAATGATTGTTTTATGGCTCAACTCTTAATAGCTTTGCAACAATCTTAATCAGCTATTTGTCTAGTATTAAGACTAACCGATAATACAAAAGTAACAAATTATATACCAATAAAAAATATTTCCGTAGAACAAAGTTTTAGAAAAGTTTCTAATTGGTAATTAAAACGTCTTTTTAATGAGCGAGCAAGTAGAAAAACGTAAAAATCAGAATAATGTTTCGTTAAACAACGAAAATAACGATATTTACATCAAGGGAGCGAAGAGTAATAACTTAAAAAATGTCAATTTAAGCATTCCACGAAATAAACTAGTCGTCGTGACTGGTGTTTCGGGTTCTGGAAAGTCTTCCATTACCATGGATACGTTGTTTGCAGAAGGTCAACGACGTTATGTCGAAAGCCTTTCTTCTTACGCTAGACAGTTTTTGATGCGAATGAAAAAACCCGAAGTGGATTATATCAAAAACATCTGCCCTGCTATTGCCATTGAACAAAAAGTTAGTACAAGCAATGCTCGTTCGACCGTTGGTACTTTAACCGAGGTCTATGACTACTTGCGCATCCTATACGCTAGAATTGGCAAAACTGTTTCACCTATTTCTAATAAGGTTGTCCAAAAGCACGAAATTAGTGATGTTGTTGATTATGTACATTCTTTCCCTGAGGGCGCTAAAATACAGATTTTCATCCCTTTAAAGCAAAAATACGACCGAACAGTTGAGCAGGAATTAAATTTAATTTTACAAAAAGGTTACACAAGAATTGCAATTTACGGATCTTTGCAACGCATTCAAGAGATTATCGAAAGTGGAGAATATCCTAAACGAGAAGCGATAAAAGTCTTGATTGATCGGATCGTTGTGAAGCACGAAGACGAAGAAAATCAAAAGCGGGTGGCCGATTCTGTTCAAACTGCATTTTTTGAGAGTCTTGGCGATTGTATTATTGATGTGATTGGTCAAGATCAGAAGAGTTTTAATAATCGCTTTGAATTAGATGGGATTATTTTTGAAGAACCAACACCACATTTATTTAATTATAATAATCCTCATGGAGCTTGCCCGACTTGTGAGGGTTTTGGGCGCGTGATGGGCGTTGATGCGGATAAAGTTATCCCTAATAAAAATTTATCCGTTTATGAAGGTGCAATTGCCGCATGGAAAGGCGATAAACACGGAAATTGGCTCAAAGCCTTTCTAAAAGTAGCGCATCATTTTGATTTTCCTATTCATCGACCTTTCAAGGAATTAACGAAAAAACAAGTCGAATTACTTTGGGATGGCAATAAAAGATTTAATGGTATTCGTGATTTCTTTGCCGAATTGGAAGCCAAATTATATAAAATCCAAAACCGTGTCATGCTTTCTCGCTATCGTGGCAAAACTAAATGTAACACTTGCAAAGGCGGAAGATTGCGCAAAGAAGCGGCTTATGTCCAAATGGATAATAAAAATATCACGGAATTAATTGATCTTCCAATTAAAGATTTGATCCACTTTTTTCAGAATATTTCTTTATCCGAAACTGATACAAAAATAGCCAAGCGTTTAATTCTTGAGATTAATAATCGACTAAATTTTATGAAAGAAGTCGGTTTAGGATATCTTACAATTAATCGCGTTTCGTCTACGCTTTCGGGTGGTGAAACGCAGCGTATTAATTTGACCAGAACTTTGGGAAGCAACTTGACTAGTTCGCTTTATATTCTTGATGAACCAAGTATTGGATTGCATCCGCGAGATACCAATCGCTTAGTCGATGTACTTAAAAACTTGCGCGATTTGGGCAATACCGTTGTTGTAGTTGAGCATGAAGAAGACATTATTAAGAATGCGGATTATCTCGTCGATATGGGCCCACATGCAGGTATTCATGGCGGAGAAGTTGTTTTTGCTGGCAATTATAAATTAATACATGAAGAAGCTGGGCATAGTTTGACCGCTAAATATATGAGTGGTCGAATGGAAATTCCTTTGCCAATACATCGTCGAAAAGCAACAGATTTTATTACAGTCAAAGGTGCAAGACAACATAATTTAAAAGATATTACTGCGCGTTTTCCACTAAATGCTTTGACCGTTGTGACGGGCGTTTCGGGAAGTGGTAAAACGACTTTGGTCAAACAAATTTTCTATCCTGCACTAAAAAAACATTTCAACGAACCTGTCAAATCTAAACTTGGTGAATTTGATGAACTTTCGGGTAGTTTGGATTTAATTTCACAAGTAGAAATGGTCAATCAAAGACCTATCGGGCGATCTTCTCGATCTAATCCTGTAACTTATGTCAAAGCTTACGACGCGATTCGTAAACTTTTCACAAGCCAACAATTATCAAAAATCAACGGATTTAAACCGAAGCATTTTTCTTTTAATGTAGAGGGCGGTCGTTGCGAAACTTGCAAAGGCGATGGTGCAGTTGTCGTAGAAATGCAGTTTTTAGCAGATGTTCGTTTGCAATGTGAAGATTGTGAAGGTAAGCGTTTTAAACAAAATGTGCTGGATGTTCGATATAAGGGCAAGAATATTTATGAAATATTAGATATGAGCATCGAGGAAGGGCTTGCTTTCTTTGCAGAAGAAAAAGACATTATTACTAAACTTAAACCCTTGAATGATGTAGGTTTGGGTTATGTAAAACTAGGTCAATCCTCTAGCACGCTTTCGGGCGGTGAGGCACAGCGCGTTAAATTAGCTTCTTTTTTAGGAAAAGAGCGCGTTACTGAAAACATCTTATTCATTTTTGATGAACCCACAACGGGTTTACATTTTCACGATATTAGAAAATTGCTCGATGCGTTGAATGCTTTAGTTGAAAAAGGGCATAGTGTAATTGTTGTGGAACATAATATGGAAGTAATCAAAAGCGCTGATTGGATCGTTGATTTAGGACCAGAAGGCGGAGAAGATGGCGGTCATTTGGTTTTTGAAGGTACACCAGAGGCATTAGTTAAAGTGAAAGGTTCTTATACTGGACAATATTTGAAGGAAAAATTGTAATCCAATTTTTTCAATAAAAAGCCCGAATGCGATTAAAACATTCGGGCTTTTTATTTTTGTAAAATAGGATTACAGCTCCTCTTTCAAAAATCGACCTGTATGACTTCCTTTGACTTTTGCTACTTTTTCAGGCGTTCCCTCACATAAAATTTTCCCACCTCGCAAACCACCTTCTGGGCCAAGATCAATAATGTGATCCGCTACTTTTATCACATCCATATTATGTTCAATTACCAAAATGGTATTGCCTTTATCTACTAATTTATTCAACACATTCAGCAACATACGAATATCTTCAAAATGTAAACCCGTTGTAGGTTCATCCAAAATATAAAGGGTTTTGCCAGTCGCCCGTTTAGACAATTCTTCTGCTAATTTAACGCGTTGCGCCTCTCCGCCCGAAATTGTTACCGCTGATTGCCCCAAAGTAATATACCCTAAACCAACATCATGAAGCGTTTTTACTTTGCGGTATATTTTAGGAATATGTTCAAAAAACACTACTGCCTCCTCGACAGTCATATCCAGTACATCCGAAATTGACTTGCCTTTATACATCACTTCGAGCGTCTCCCGATTGTAGCGACGACCAAAACATGTTTCACATTCGACATGGACATCAGGCAGAAAATTCATTTCAATTGTACGTTGACCACCTCCTTTACATACTTCACATCGACCACCTTTCACATTAAAAGAAAAACGCCCAGCTTTATATCCCCTGATTAAAGACTCAGGGTGCTTGGTGAATAATTTTCTAATTTCTGTAAAGACACCAGTATAAGTAGCTGGATTAGAAC
>CAKZLL010000048.1 GCA_937125475.1 uncultured Saprospiraceae bacterium
AAATGAAATGCTATCAGGTGGACAAGGTCTGAAAATAGTATCCGCAACAAATGCCGCTACTGGATTCGCAATCAATACATTATTACAATAAGTACTATCACAGCCATTCAAATCGGTTACAGTCAAACAGACTTGATAAGTGCCTTCATTGGCATAGTTATGTGTTGGACTTTGCAATGTTGATGTATTTCCGTCACCAAAATTCCATGCGAAAGTCAAACCATTTCCAATTGATTGATCATTGAATGTCATGTCTTGCCCCGTACAAGCGAAGGTATTAGATGCAAAGAAACTAGTCGGAGTAGGAGAAATTTCTACTGGAATGATTGTCGTTGTTGCACATCCATAATTTGACGTTACGGTTAATTCTACATCATATAAACCAGGTAATTGATATAAATGAGCTGTATTTGGAACAGAATCAATTGCACCATTATCATCAAAATCCCAACTCCAAGTGACAAGGCTATCATTCATGACCGTAGAAGAATCAGTGAAATAAGCCATATTCGGATCACAAATCAAAGTCGGTGAATGACCGAAATGAGCGATTGGACTATCGACCGTTTTGATGTAATTCGTCTTCGTAATCGTTTTCGTACAAAAACGCGTGAAAACAGTGAGCGTTACATCAAATTCGCCAACAGTTGAATAAATTGGCGTTGGATTATTAGCCGTTGAAGTCGTAATATCTGCACCTGAGAAATCCCAGCGGATAGAATCGACTGTTGTATTAGTATAAAAATAAGGAGTGAAAGTTGGTTGTCCAGAATCACAAAATAGTGTATCAGAAGCGTAAAAGTCGATTTGTAATGTATCAACTAACACCGAATCATGCATCACATTTATACCACAACCCAAACTATCTTCTATTCTTAAACTTGGATAAAATTCGCCTGCAGTCGTATAAGTATATTCAAAAGTATCAATTGTAAAATTGGAAGTATGCGTTTGCGAATCGCCATTTCCAAAGTCCCAGATATAACGGAAACCTCGGCTATTATTGGATTCTCCTGTTGCTTCAAAACGAACAGTCAAATCTCCACAACCCGATTTTGGTGTAAATACAAAATCACCTTTCGCGCCGCCAATTTCAATATATTGATCTTTGCAAATCATATCTGTACAACCCGATGCACTCGTAACCGTTAAACAAATGGTATAGAAACCAGAGGTATCAAAAGTATGAGTTGGATTTTGTTGATCTGAATTTTGACCATCACCAAAACTCCAATTCCAAGCCACTGCATTAGCAGATTGATCTGTAAATGAAATGCTATCAGGTGGACAAGGTCTGAAAATAGTATCCGCAACAAATGCCGCTACTGGATTCGCAATCAATATATTATTACAATAAAGACTATCACAGCCATTCAAATCGGTTACCGTCAAACAAACTTGATAAGTGCCTTCATTCGCATAGTTATGTGTTGGACTTTGCAATGTTGATGTATTTCCGTCGCCAAAATTCCATGCGAAAGTCAAACCATTACCTGTTGATTGATCATTGAATGTGATGTCTTGACCCGTACAAGCAAAGGTCTCAGATGAAAATAAACTCACTGGACTACATCGAATATCAATCGTGCGTTGAGCAGTATCAATACAGCCAAAACTAGAAGTCGCAGTCAATAAAATATCAAACTGACCACAATTATTATAATTATGGAAAGGCGAGCTATCGGCAGCCATATTATTATTACCAAAATCCCAAGACCATGCGGTAATACTATCGTTCAAAATAGTTGTGGCATTATTCATACTCGAATAAACTGGATTACAACTATTTTGAGGTGTCGGATCAAATGCCGCGAGCGGATTAGGATGAATGATAATGAAATCGTCTTTAGTCACTGTTTTGGAGCAATGACGACTGTAAACCGTCAAACTCACATCGTAATTTCCTACATTATTATAAAATACAGTTGGAGCATCAATAGTAGAAGTCGTGATATTCGCGCCTTCAAATGCCCAGCGGATAGAGTCAATCGGACTACTAGAATTAATCAAATGACTGAATGACAATGTACTATCTGCACAATTTTCCATTGCAGTAACTGAAAAGTCAAATTGAAGTGTATCAACCTCAATCGAATCGAGAGAAAGTAATAAGGTACAACCCGTAGAGTCGATTATATTAAGTTGAGGATAAAATAACCCTGCGGTTGTATAAGTGTAATTTAATGTATCTGTACCCGATGAATCATGATGGGTAATGACCGTATTGTTTTCCTTAGTGAGCCATTCATAAGTGACAACACTATTAGCCGTTGCAATCATTTCGACCTCCACAGGCGCACAACCAGATTTTGGTGAGAAAGCAAAACTTCCTGTCGGCCCATCGACGTTGATTAATTGATTTTTGCAAAGAACATCGACACAACCCGACGCATTTTCTACCGTCAAGCAAACGGTATAAATACCCGTTGTAGAATAAATATGAATTGGATTTTGTTGGGTAGAAACTGGCGTACCATCTCCAAAATTCCATGACCAACTCACTGCATTTTGAGAAGTATCTGTAAAATGAAAAGTAGAATCATAACAGGTCGTATAGGTTTTATCAACAGTAAAACCTGCTTTAGGATTTGCGACGGTAATTATTTTACTAATAGTTGTATCACAATTATTTTCATCCGTAATTGTCAAATCAACATTGTAAGTACCTTCATTAGCATAACTATGACTTGGATTAGCAATCGTTGTATCATTGCCATCTCCAAAATTCCAGTAATAAGTAATATTTTCGCCACTTGATTGATTAGTGAAATCAATAACCTGGTCGGCACAAACATAAGTGCGTGAAGGCGTGTAGCCAATAGTTGGAAATGTGACCGTGATTTGATCGACTTGAATAGTTCGACTACAATTTTGAGCATTCGTTACGGTCAGCATAACCGTATAAAATCCATTTTGAGTATAAACATAAGCTGGATTTTTTTCGGTAGAAGTACCTCCATCACCAAAATTCCAAAGCCAGTTAGTGATTGTATCAGGATGACTAGTTGAATTGTCAGTAAATTGAACCGTGAGCGCACGACAGCCAATATTGGTAGAAGCCACAGCCGAAGGCATAACATCCGCGACAACAACATTTTGAGAAACCGTATCAACACAACCATGTCGATCTGTCACAACTAAACTAATGCTATAAGTACCTGCATCACTGTATGAAATAGTAGGAGTAGCAGCCGAAGCATTTGGAGATATTGTGCCGTTCGGTGCGATCCATTCATAACCAATAGCATCAATTGAACTATTTGTTGTTGTGACGGTCAACGGATTACATAATGAATTTTGTTGTAGCGTGAAAATTGGTTCTGGATCACTGACCTGAAGCATTGGACCAGGTATATTTCTAGCACAACCTAATGTATCTTGCAATTGAATAGATGGAAAATAAACACCTCTAGTCGTATAATTAGAAAAGCAAGTAAAAGTATTTAAACCAGAAAGATTATTATAGAAATCAGGCGTACTACCCGTTACACCAGGGAAATAGAAAATTAAACTTGTATTATAGAGTGTATCAGCAGTAATTTGAACCCGCATATTAGAACAACTATCGATTGGAGTATAAGTAAATTCGGCATAAGGTCCATTTACATCAATATATTCAATCTTAGTCAAAGTATCTTTACAACCCGATACACTTGTGACGATTAACATTACATCATAAGTTCCAGGATTAGTATAAACATGAGCAGGGTTTTGTTCTGTTGAACGAACTGAATTATCTCCAAAATCCCATTCCCAAGCTACTGCATACAAGGATTGATCCGTGAAACGAACGGTATCAGGCGGACAAGCCACAAATACTTTACTTGCCATAAAATTAGCAACAGGATAAGCTACTTGAACGGTATCGCAATGCGTTTCTTGACAGCCATTAATGTCTGTGGCAGTTAAACAAACCTTATAAATCCCTTCTGCATCATAGCGATGTACAGGATTTTGTAAAATAGAAGTATCAGCATTAGTCGCAGGATCACCAAAATCCCAGAAATAGGATAGGTTAATTCCATTGGATAGATCAGTGAAATTCACAAATTGTTCTGTACAAACAAAGGTATCTAAATCAAATTCAACAACAGGAAACGTAGGTAAAACAGTTTGAGTAATTGTACTCACACAGCCTTTTTCACTCGTAACCCTTAGTCGAACGGTATTCGGAACATGATCACTTGGTGCATGATTATAAATGTAAGTTGGATTGTTGATCGAAGAAACATCGGTGGTTTCCTCCAAATCACCAAAATTCCAATCGTACGTAACAATCGTATCAGCAAAAGCGTAAGAGGTGTCCATAAAATTCACAGTCAGCGGTGTACATCCTGTTGTCGTATCCATTGTGAAATGCGCAAAAGCCCTTGATGCGGTAATGGTATCAGACAAATAAGTTGTGTCTTGACAACCTGTAAAATCTGTTATTATCAATCGAATAGAATCATAATGACCTTCTGTATGATAAACGATGGAAGGCGTTGCGCTGTTTCCATTAAAAATACCTGCACTACCTGGAGCTAACCATTCATAAGTTACGGCAAATTCTGACGCGTTTGCATTCGCCATCACGGTTAATGGGGCACAACCATCTAAGGTGTCGAGTGTAAAAATGGCTTTAGGATCGGTTGTAATGACAGAGTCTAAAACGAAATGTCGTTGACAACCGAAAGCATCTTCAACTGTTAATTGTGGATGAAAAGTATCGACTGTTATATAAGTATATTGAATAATATTAGTATCTAAATCATTGATATTACTATTGGTATTGATATTACGAATAGTATCACCGATAAGTGGAATCCAAGTGTATTTTGCAATATTTTCCCCCATAGCCGTCAATTCAATTTCTGCGGGAATACAGGTTGCAAGTGGAGAAATATCAGTGTTTTTCAGTTGCGGGCCATCAATATTGATCAAATTAGAATCACATTTCATATTAGAACAGCCAATACTATTCGTTGCGGTTAGGCAAACCGTATAATCTCCAGGATCTCCATAAGTATAAGAAACTATTGAATTTACATCATTAGTACTGTTGGATGTGCCAAAGTTCCAAAGGAAAGAAGTCGCATTAACAGAAGTATTATTAAAAGTAACGACTAGCGTATCACAGTCAGAATAAGTTGTATCGGGGGTGAAATCGGCAGTAGGTTCTAAGACCCAAATTGTATCACAGAACGTGGAATCACAACCATTAACATCAACAGCATACAAACAAACCGTATAAACTCCAGCAGTATCAAAAGCATAGGTGGTATCAGTTTTAGTTGAAGTATGACCATTTCCAAAACTCCATTGATAATTCAAATCTACGCCTTCGGATTCATTAACAAAACTGATTGGTTCGTCGATACAAACCGAATCTTTATTCACTGAAAAAGAAGTAAGCGGCATAGTTGGTCGAGCAAAAACACCGAGTGTATCCGTTTTTTCCATTCCTGTGGAACTGGTTACGGTTACAGAAATTACAAAAACACCACCATTCGCAGGGGTTGTGTAAGTGTGTGTCGGATTTTTGAGGGTAGAACTATCGCCATCACCAAATAACCAGAGATAAGATAAAGTGGTTGTATCAGGAAAAACAGTACTGGAATCAGTAAGATTCACTGTAAATGGAATACAACCCGTTACATAATTAAAAATAGTATCTCCATCTAAGACCATAGGCGGAACTGGAGGAATAGTATCCTCTATATTAATATCAATATCAATATCTGAAATACAAATAGATTGAGTGAGTGTATCAGGACATCTATTCTTATCGACAATAGCTAAAGTAATATCAAAAACACCAGCGCTATCAAAGGTAATAACAGGAAGAGAAGAACTTATAGTCGTTTGATCCATAAAAGTAGCACCAGGAATAATCCATTCATAAATATTAATATTCTCTGATGTATTTGTCATGATAATATTAACACCAGCTTGATAACAACTATCTGTCAATTCAGAAGCAACTTGACCGAACTCAATAATTGTATTGATATTAACAATTCTAGTTTTTTGATCCATACAACCATTTGGGTGAAATGTTTGTAAAACTACCGAATACACGCCTTTAGTGGCATATTGATGAATGGGGTTTTGATCAGTCGAAGTGGTATTATCACCAAAATCCCAATGATAAGTCGCGCCATTAGTGGACGAATCTGAAAATGTTACCGTTAAATTATCCGAGCAATCGACCTCAAAATCAAAATCTGCAATCGGCGGTTCTACTGTGATATATTGAGCTTTGGTAATGGAATTGGTACAGCCATAGATTTCTGCGGAAAGCGTTATATCAAAAGAACCTAGTGAGCCATACGTATAACTAGGTTCAAATTGGCTGAGTGTCTGACCATCACCGAACTCCCATTTCCAATTAGTAGCAATGAGACTATCCGCTGATAAATTTTGAAAATCAATCGTATTACTAACACAAACAATTGTATCGCCCGTTTGAAAATCAAGATCAGGCAAACTACCAATCGTAATATAATCGGGTTTAAGAAGTGTATCTCGGCAGCCTAATTGATTTTCAGCTATAAAGTAAGCATCAAAAACACCAATAGTATCAAAAATTATAGTCGAAGGATTTCCTGTTGTCGTATAGGTTTTTCCTGATTGATCATCAACTAATATCCATTCCCATGAAATTATTGGGCTTTGGGAAGAACTCGTATCTGTAAATTGAATAGCAGTAGGATAACATCCTTTTAAAGTATCTGCCGTAAATAATACACTCAATGGCTCAACGACTATTGTATCTGTGGTAATAGTTGTTTGGCAACCATATTGACTTGTTCCAGTCAGTGTTACAGGAAAATTGCCAAAAGAATTATATATATGATTAGGAAAACGACCCGTTTCAATAGGAGTACCATCCCCAAAATCCCATTCCCAGTTCATGAAAGATGAAGGACTAACATTGGCAGTGAAAGAAGAACTAAAAGGTAAGGAACAATCAAAAAGATTAAAAGCTTGATAACTAATATTAGGATAATTATGAATGACAATAGGAGTAGGGTAAATATAAGAATAAACACAGCTATCAATTGTTACCGTAAGTGATACTTGAAAAGACCCTATACTATCATAAAGATGCACTGGATTTTGAATGCTATCAATAGAACCATCTCCAAAATCCCAACTCCAACTCGTCACATTGCCTGAACTTAAATCAAAAAAGCTAATACTTTCATCCTTACAAGCATTGGCTTTGCTTACCGCAAAATTGGCAGTGTCATTCTGAGGAATCAAAATAGTTCTAATAGTTGTATCACTACAACTCGTAGTTGGATCGGTTGCGATGAGCGCAACGTCGAAATTACCAAAATTTTGATATTCATGTGATGGATTGGATAGGGTAGAAGTGGCAGAATTATCGCCAAAATCCCATATATAATTGAGATTACCTTTACAACTTTGAGAAGAATTAGCAAAAATGGTATTTGTTGTAGAATCACAATCGCTTTGTATAGTATCCGAAAAATTGGCGATAGGAGGAGGGCCAACAATAATATAATTAAGTTTTATTGCCTGAGCAAAACAGTTTAGTGCATTTTCTATGGTTAATTTAACGTGATAGTTTCCTGCATTTTGAATACTATAATTGATAGGATTGGCATCAAATCTTTTAATCGTATCTATTACGGCAGGATCGCAAAAAGTAGAATCACTCGAAATAATCCAAGTCCAAACCCAATTTGCTTGTGTTGTATTGACCGTATCTTGTAGCTGAATCGTCAAAGGCGTACAACCAGAAACAGCCGAAGCTGCAAAATCTATATCTGGTGTAGGATTAACGGTAATTGTTAGACAAGTATTAGTAGTATCATTCATATTATCTATCATTGTAAGACAGACATTATACGTACCTGAACTGTTATACACGACACCTACATTATTACAAGAAGAAGAGGTTTGATTATTTCCAAAGTCCCATAAACAAGACACCGCAGTATTTTTATTTATTGAGGTATTTTCAAACCCGATTGCAACACCCTGACAAACCTCTGTCTGAGAGGCAGTAAAAGAAGGAATGATTTGAGCAGAAGCTTGAACTACTAAGCATAAAATAAAAACAATCAATTTACTTTTACGGTAAAATAATTTCATTAGGTTATTTTTAGTCAATTAAAAATGAATTAGGTCTATTCTAAATAGCAAAAGAAAGATGTTAGAGTTATCTTTTTTCAACAAAAATTAGATAATATACAATTTTATTAAAAATAGCATTCAAAATTTGCTAAGGCACAAAATGATTATATCCCTTTCATTAATCATGAAATTAATGAAAGAAAAGAAGATAGTAGGTTGCTATTTCGGTAATTGAATATTTATAAAAAATCTATATGAAATAAAAGCGTGGTTCCTTATGAGTGGTTCTTGTAATTGTTATACATTAATATAACTCAAAAGTAATGCTAAAATTTTAAATCACAAGCAAAAAGGCTGAATATTAAATAAATCAGCTATTTTGCATTTTATTCTATTTTATCAATTTTACGATCAAGTATGAAACCAATACAACGCGCTTATTTACAATTGCATACCGCAGTTTTCCTCTTCGGATTTACTGCAATACTTGGAAAATTAATTAGCCTTTCAGAGATTTCTCTTGTTTGGTGGCGAATGATGATTACGACCATAAGTTTTTTATTTATTGGCGGTGTTATTAAAGCATTTAAAGAAGTTCCTAACAAGCAACGCATTCAACTATTAGGTATTGGAATCATTATCGCTCTACATTGGGTCTGTTTTTTTGGTGCTGTGAAATATTCTAACGTTTCAATTTGTTTAGTGTGTATGGCAACAGGATCTTTTTTCACCGCAATTATAGAACCGCTCTTTTTTAAAAGAAAAATAAAAATGTATGAGCTGGTGCTTGGCGCAATGGTGATTCCAGGAATGTACTTGGTCGTAGAATCTACGAGTAGGGACATGAGAATTGGAATGAGACTCGCGCTTATTTCTTCGATTTTAGCCGTGTTTTTGACGATTTTTAATAAAAAAATGGTCGATAATGTTGAACCGAAAGTCATGACTTTTATCGAATTAGGTGGAGGTTGGTTATTTTTGTGTTTAGTAATGCCTGTTTATGTTTGGCAAACGGGTGCAGCGTTCCTACCTGAACCGATGGATTTTGTGTATTTATTAATCTTGGCTTTGGTTTGTACTACTTTTGCGTTTGTGATTTCATTGAAGGCGCTTCGCCATATTTCGGCTTTTACTAATAATTTGGCGGTTAACCTTGAACCAGTCTATGGCATTCTCTTAGCTTGGTGGTTATTTCAAGAAAATAAAGAAGTGGGTGAATATTTTTATCTTGGTGTTTTGATCGTTTTATTAGCGGTGTTTAGTTATCCTTTCGTAAAAAAGAGATTTGAGAAAGAAGAATCTATTGTTGATTGATTATAAGAAGAATTATTAAATTGAATTAAATAGCAATGAAGCGATAAAGTTTTTTAATTAAAACCTTTATCGCTTCATTGCTATTTATGATGGACAAAAAAGACTTTTTAGGCTATTAACTACTGAGTTTAAGTTATCAACAATTTTTCCACAGTAGATAGAATTAATACTAATATCATAATTCATTAACCTACCTTTGTATTGAAAATTTTTTCTTTGGGGTAAGTAAGCAAATAACTTATCCAAAAAACATTATAGTAAACTGGGTAGATTATCTCTTACAAACTTCATTAATAACAATAAATTATCTAATGAAACAATCACTTTTACTTATTGTTTTTGTATTAGTGGCTGCTTGTCCATTTACTGTATTAGGACAAAACACAACAGCTACGCTTAATGGTTTAGTGTCTTCTGAGGCGAATGAACCTTTAATAGGTGCATCTATTCAAGCGACGCACACACCGACAGGAAAAGTCTATGGGACGACTACTCGCGCTGATGGTCGGTACACTTTGGCAAATTTGCGTCTTGGCGGACCTTACACAATTGAAGTAACTTATGTTGGTTTTGAAGATGCGAAAGTTGATAATATCTTCTTATCATTATCTGAAAAAAGAACCTTGAATATTCAAGTGAAATCTACAGCTATCCAGATTGATGGTTTAGAAATTACAGCGAATACTAGCGGAGTTATTAGTGGAGATAGAACAGGAGCGGAAACGACGATAGACTCGAAAATGATCCAAAACCTACCTACAATTTCAAGAAATACATCAGATTATTACCGAATGAATCCAGCCGCTGATGGAAATTCTTTTGGTGGTAGAAATGATCAATTTAATAATTTTACTTTGGATGGCTCTATCTTCAATAATCCATTTGGTTTAGATGCGGCTACACCAGGCGGACAAACTGATGCTTCTCCTGTTTCTTTGGATGCAATTGACCAAATCGAAGTATCTATCGCGCCTTTTGATGTGACACAGGCTGGTTTTACAGGTGCTTCTGTCAATGCGGTTACTAAAAGTGGAACGAATGAATTTCACGGAACAGCTTTTGGTTCTTTTCGTAATGAACAAATGACATCTGGCAAAGTTGGTGGTACAAATATTATTGTACCAGATTTATTACAATATCAGGCTGGTGCTAGTATTGGTGGCCCAATTGTTAAAGATAAAGTCTTTTTCTTTGCTAATTTTGAAATTGATCAACGTCAAGATTTAGGTGCAAATGTTGTTGCTAATCGTGCTGGTTTGGATGCAGAAAATGTTTCAAGAGTTGATGCAGCGGATTTAGATTTAATTTCTCAAACATTATTCGATAGATTTGGTTACGAAACAGGCCCTTATGAAGGATATTTGTTTAGTACTAACTCTACAAAAGGTTTACTTAAATTTGATTTTAATCTTAATCAAAACAATACATTTAGCCTTACTTATAACTTTTTGGATGCTTACAAAGAAAAACCTGCTCACCCTTCAGCATTAGGAAGAAGAGGCCCAGATTTAACTACACTACAATTCCAAAATTCTGGTTATCGTATCAATAATGTAATTCATTCTGTAATGGGAGAATTGAATACGATTATCGGTAATCAATTTTCTAATAAATTACAAGTTGGTTATACTGGATTTCGCGATTCTCGTGATGCACTATCAGCGGCATTTCCTGTTATTAATATTAATCAAGATGGCATCCGTTATATTGTAGCTGGTCATGAGCCTTTTTCTGTGAATAACGTTTTGGATCAAGATGTTTTCCAACTTACTAATAATTTTAATTATTATGCTGGTTCACATACGCTTACTGCTGGTTTCTCATTTGAACGTTTCAATTTTAATAATTCATTCAATTTAGGTGCTTTAGATGCTTTTAGTGATGGTTATGGAGGTACTTTTGGTGGTGGTTATCCTAGTGTTCAAGTATTTGTCGATAGTGTGAATGCTGGTGTTTTGGATGATGAAGTGGCTTTTGCAAGAGCTACTGCCGAGAATAATAATACGAATGATTCTTGGGCATTAGCAGAAACAAATCTTGGTCAAGCAGCTCTTTATTTCCAAGATGAATGGGCGGTTAATACTAAATTGACTATAACAGCTGGTGTTCGCGTTGATGTGCCTTTGTACTTCGATACAAAAGAAAAAATTCAAGAAAACATTGATAGAAACTGTTGTTATGAACCAAGTGTGAAATATTTCAATGAAAATGGAGATTCTACTTTCTTTGACCACACAACCTTGCCTAGTGCAGCACCTTTGATCAGTCCGCGTCTAGGTTTTAACTATGATGTAAATGGAGATAAATCTATTCAATTACGTGGTGGAACAGGTTTGTTTACAGGTCGTTTGCCTTTTGTATGGATAGGAAATCAAGTTGCAAATCCTAACTGGTGGTTCTATAATGTAACTGATCCGAATTTCAAATATCCACAAGTTTGGAAAACTAATTTGGGATATGATCACAAATTACCAGGAGATTGGGTGGTTTCAGCAGATTTGATTTATACCAAAGATATTAATGGTATGATGGTTCGTAATTATGGTTTAAACAAACCTACTGCGACATTAAATAGTACAGTTGATAATCGTCCTGTTTATCAATATTCTGATAGAGCTTTGGTTTTCGGAACAATTCCTACGAACGCTTATGTTTTCACGAATACGAATGTTGGTTATTCATTTAATGCGACATTTCAAGTTCAAAAAACTTGGAGTAATGGGCTTTATGCTAGTTTAGCTTATAATTTCTTAGATTCTAGAGATGCGTCTTCTATTGAAGCAGAAATTTCTTCTGATGCTTATGATCGTAATCCTGCTTTAGGTCATGTGAATGAAGCTGTTTTATCGCCTTCATTGTATGGTAATCGCCATAGATTTGTTGGTTCAGCCTACAAGCGTTTTGAATATGAAAATATGGCAACTACGGTCGGTTTATTCTTCGAGGCTGCTCAAGGTGGACGTTTTAGCTATACTTACTCTGGTGATATCAACAATGATGGATCTGGTTTAAATGATTTGATTTATATTCCTACGGATGGAGAAGTGGATCAAATGGATTTTGCAGGAGATGCAGCCGCACAACGCACAGCATTGAAGGCATTTATTGCACAAGATGAATATTTGGATGAGAATAGAGGTAAGTATGCGGAAAAATATGCAATGTTAAGCCCTTGGTACTCAACTATTGATTTGCGTATCTCACAAGATTTTATCTTGGATAATGAAGATGTGATACAAATTACTTTGAATGTTCAGAACTTAGGAAATATGTTAAACTCTAATTGGGGTGTTCGTCAATTTCCAGTAAATACACAGCCGCTTGGCGTTTCTGTAGATGGAAATACTGGCATACCAACTTATAGTTTTGACGCTAATCAAACGTCTACTTTTGCTAATAGCTTTAGCTTATTATCAAGATGGCAAGCTCAGATTGGTGCGAGGTATATCTTTTAGATTGGGATGATTGTGTGATTGCTTGATTGTTGTCGCTACGCTCATTGCTTGATTGCTAAATTGTTGTGATTGTTTTTATTTTTTATTAAAAACCAACATCTTAGCAATCAAGCAATCAAGCAATCAAGCAATCAAGCAATCAAGCAATCAAGCAATCAAGCAATCAAGCAATCAAGCAATCAAGCAAT
>CAKZLL010000049.1 GCA_937125475.1 uncultured Saprospiraceae bacterium
GCTTACGTGTTCCTTATGTAGTTGAAGCCTATCCAGAGGGCGATATGGCTCATTTATCAGCTGAAAGTGCTTTATATTGTCGCATTTTCATTGAAGGATTATTTGGGTTAGAACCACTTGAATTGAATGGTTTTTCTCTTACACCTCGTTTGCCAAAGGGTTGGACACAAATGCAATTAAAAAACATTCACGCTTTTGGTACAAAGTTTCATATCGAAATTTTACGTCAAAGCAACGACCAAGCCTTAGTAACTGTTCGGGATTTAAACCGTCAACAGTTGTATAAGAAAATCATAAAAGATGGAGAAAAAGTAGACTTTTTTCTTGAAGAGTAATAAGTAAATGATTATTCTTTTCCATCAATCGTTCCTCATTCATCATCAACCTTAAAAATTTTATAGAGAGGCAAATGCTTTAAGGGCATTTGCCTCTTTAACTATCGGTTAATTATTTATATCTTTGCAGCGTTTTAAAGGCTTTGAGTTCTTCAAAAATCAAAGCCAAAATATCAGAGGAAAGATTTCAAATCATATTTAGTATGTTAAAAATGAGTTTAAAATGGCGGTTGATAGCTACTATCGCGTCATTAGTGCTGGCTTTAGTGCTTACTTTTACCGCAGGATTCGGATATTCATTTATCTTTTGGTTGATTTTTTTAGTATTTGTAACTGGTTATTTCCTATTAGGAACAATTACATCTGCTTCTGAACAACTGAATTTTGGGAATATAGACGGAGCAGAAAAGATTTTAGGATATACCAAGTTTCCTAAGTTATTATTAAAAATGAACCAAGCCTATTTTCATCTCCTCAGCGGAATGATCGCGCTTCAACGCAATGAAACTGAAAAAGGAGAAGAATTATTAAAATTGGCTTTAGAAACAGGACTTCCAACTGATAATGACAAAGCAATGGTTTTATTAAATTTAGCGCATGTCAATTATTCTAAAAGAAAATACCCATTAGCGAAAGCTCAATTGCGTCAAATCAAAGAAATGGACGTAAAAGAACCAAGTGTTGTTTCAAAAGTAGCAGAACTGGAGCAAGCCTTAAAAATGGTACCGAGTGGCATGCAAGCTATGAAATACCGTGGAATGGGTGGAAGATCACAACAAAGAAAGGAACGTCAAGATCCTGGAAAAACCAACAAAAAAGATACTAATAAACATACCCAAAAGAAGAAAAAAAGAAAAAAGTAAATAGTTTCATTGTTCTATTGCTTCATGGTTCTATTGTTTCATTGATGGGTTAACCTATTGATTATTCCGCCTTTAAGCAATAGAACGATGAAGTAATGAAACAATAAAACATGAATAGTGAAGGTTTTAACCGCATATTTGTAGAAAGCATCAAGACGTATCACGTAAAAGATGATGTTAACCAACCTTGTCCAAATCCGTATCAGGATAATTCTTTAGACTTTTATTTATTTAAAAAAAATTGGATCGATACCGTTCAATGGCATTTGGAAGATTTGATTCGTGCCGAGGATATTGAACCAACTGAAGTCGTAAAAATCAAACGATGGATTGATCGTTCTAATCAAGATAGAACCGATACAGTAGAGGAAATCGACGATTATTTTTTTGAAAAATATAAAACCGTCACACCAAAAGAAAATGCGCGACTGAATACCGAAACGCCAGCTTGGGGTATTGATAGATTGTCTATTCTCAATCTTAAAATCTATCATATGCATGAAGAAACGCAAAGAACCAGTGCTTCTACCAGTCATCTCGCAAAATGTCAGCATAAATTAAATATCTTACTTCAACAAAAAGTTGATTTGTCTAAAGCTATTAATCAACTTTTAGCAGATTTACAATCAGGTCATTGCATTGTTAATACGTACAAACAAATGAAAATGTATAATGATCCAGAACTTAATCCTGTACTAAGAAAGGAGTAATAAATATTAAGAATATGCTAATAAAAGTTGAGCCTTGAGAATGATTGTCAATAAAATAGGAGTTGTCACATTATAAAAATGACAATTAGAAAAATTATTTTTAGAAAAATCAGTTGCACCATTGTTTGATAAGTTAGATAAAAATAACTATATCAAACAGCGGTGCAATTGTAAATAAATTCTAAAATATATATTACAATTATGATTTTTTATACTTATAAATATGAACTCAAAGCAAACAAAGAAAAGGCTTTTAAATATTTTTTGAAGAAAAGTTATTTGATTAAATATTTCTCGAAAAAGGAAAAAGAGGATACAAGAATAATATCCAATAATTCAAACGAAATAATCATTGAAGGAGAAGAGATAAAACTATTAACGAATGAAATCCGAAATAATGAACTTATCAAATACCGTATGTTATTTAAAAGTATAGAAGAAGGTCTATTAATTTAAAAAGAAAAAATGATCAAAACAAGGATAGGGAATAAAGATGATATAACAGGCATTTTATCGCTTCAAGAAAGAAACCTTTTTAGTAACTTGAGTGAACAAGAACGAGAAAAAGGTTTTGTTACTACACCATTTACAGTAAGCCAAATCGAAGAAATAATTAAGCAAAATGGAATATTCGTAGCTGAAAATAAAGAGAATACGATTACTGCCTATGCTTTTGCAGGTGATTGGACTTATTTTGAACAATGGGGCATCTTTAATTTCATGACCGCTCGTTTTCCGCAATTATCCTTCAATAATAATAAAATCACAACCGAAAATAGCTTTCAATATGGACCAGTTTGTATTGATATTGAGTATCGAGGACAAGGAGTATTAAATTTAATTTTTGAGGAAATGAGGATTGAATTTTTGAAAAAATACCCAATTTCGATTACGTTTATTAATAAAGTTAATGTGATTTCTGAAAAAGCACATACTCAAAAATTAGGCTGGAAAATAGTAGATGAATTTGATTTTAATAACAATAGATATATTGGTCTTGCCTTTGATATGAAAAATTCTGTTTTAGGGACAAGGAAATAAAAAAAATCCTAACTACTGATGGCAATGATCAATTTATCAAACTCGTTTTGAATTAGTTATCTATTAGATTTGTACGGGAGCTATTAAAAAAGAATGTATCAAAATATAAGTAGCCATTTTCTGCTCATTCATACCTAGAATGTAATTTACATGATGCGCTATTAGTATTTACATAAAATAAACTAAATGAAATACGCCTACACTATTCTATATGTTAAAAATGTAATCGATACGATTGAATTTTACGAAAAAGCTTTTGGATTTAATCGCAAATTCATAACACCTGAAAACGATTATGGAGAATTAATTTCAGGAGAAACAACTATTGCATTCGCGTCAATTGAGTTGGGAAATTCAAATTTCAAAGATGGTTTTGAAAGAATTGATCAATCGAAAAAACCTATGGGCGTAGAATTGGCATTTACAACCGAAAATATAGAAATAGATTTTGCAAAAGCTATCAATGCTGGCGCTACAGAATATACAAGTTTAACTCAAAAACCGTGGGGACAAAAAGTGGGTTATTTGCGAGATAATAACGGATTTTTAATTGAAATCTGCACACCAGTAAAAAATAGTTAAGGCAAATCATCCTCACAATATCGCACTACAATAATAACGCACTCAGAAGATAAAAATGAATAATTTAACCGAATTATATATTTAAGGAAACTATATTTAAAAAATCATCCTTATAAGTAAGGGAACGCGCAAAAAACGATTATAAATAACCTGAACTGCAATGATATTAAAGGGCGATAAAATCATTTATTCAACTGCACGAAAGGAATATTTTGAATATGAACTACTTAGTAAGAAAACCAATACACTTACGATTGAAACATATTGCGAGCGTATTTTTGGAACATATAATTATAGACTAAGAACACTTCTTGATTATTCCTTTGCAATAGGCAAAAATCAAATCTTAGGAGCGCATATTCAAATATCCAATTTATTAGTATTTGACTTGAAAGGAAATTTAATTGAGAAGAAAAAAGGTT
>CAKZLL010000050.1 GCA_937125475.1 uncultured Saprospiraceae bacterium
AGAGAAGTATTCCGTCAGTATAGCTTATTCCCAATCATTCCTTTTGTTTCGTATCGTTTTAAATTTTAATAATTTTTTAATTAATTGATAATCAAAGATTTAAAAAAATAAAAATAGCATTTGAAATAATGTTTTTTTTATTTAAAAATATAAAAATTAATATAATGAAAAGATATTTGTTAGTTTTATTAATTGCATTTTCTATTGTCGGTATGGGCTGTGAGGAAATGTTTCAAGGGCAAGTTCTAGAGATTGATTTGCCAGAGCATGAGCCAATTTTAACGCCTTATTGTTTTATTAATGATATAGATAGTACGGTTTCGGTGGTAGTACAACGATCACAAGCGGCATTGGAAGCTAGGGATTGGAGCAGTCCTCTTTATACGATTACTGATGCGACGGTTGAATTATATAAAAATGGTACGCTTTGGAATACCTTACCTTATGATGAGACAATCGCTAGTTACCAAATACAAATGAATGAAGCTTTTTCGGTTGAAGGTCATGGAGATTCTTATGAGTTAAAAGTAAGCGCGCCTACTTTTGAGAGTGTTTCGGGAGTACAGGTTATGCCTAATCCTGTACAAATTACTAATGCGACTTATGCAGCGAATAGTTTAATTGATGAGTTTGGCGAGCAATTAGACAAAATTACTGTAACATTTACAGATGCACCAGATGAAGGCAATTACTATGCGTTATCTGTTGTTGCTGAAGAAGATTGGGGAAGTAATGAATTGTGGCTAATGAACTCACTTTCTGATCCTAATCTGACAGAAGGTTATCGTGTTATTTTGGTTAGTGATGAACTTTTTAATGGAAATGAATTTACTATAAATGCAGGCTCATATCGTAATTGGGGAACTACTAAGTTAAAACTTACTCTTAGCTCAATTACAAAGGATGAGTATTTTTATCGTAAATCATTACAGACTTATGATGATGCTCAAGAAAGTTTATTTCCAGAACCTACGCTTATTCACACGAATATGTCTGGCGGTTTAGGGGTATTTTCTATGATGGCTTCTTCTGAGTTTGAAATTATTTTGTAAAATAAGAATGAAATTTTGTTGTAATAAAGGAGCGGATCTCTTCAAAGAGATCCGATCCTTGCTATTTTAATAATAAAGAATTGAGTGGTTTAATTTTACTTGGCAATAATTCAAAATGCTCTTTTTCTTTTTGTTCTGCTCTAAAAAAAACAATTCCTACATCAAATACTTCTAGTGTTAATTTGACTTTTGAATGCGCCTTTATCGTTTGCCAAGCTTCATTCATTCCGCTCGACCAACGCACATCATCAAACACAAAAATACTGTCATTATTAATATAAGGTAAGCACATTTCGAAATACTTCAAAGTCGGTTCTTTTCGGTGATTGCCATCTATAAAAACATAATCCAGTCGCGGCAATTTTTCCAATACATCCGCTAATACTTCATCGAATTGCCCAACAATCAAGTCGATATTTTTTGCATTTACTACATCAAAACTAGCTTGTGCCACTTTTGCTGTTGCTTCACATCCTTCGATTGTTGTCATTTTTCCATTCAATGAGGCTAAGGCTTGATACAAAGTTGTCACACCGAAAGCCGTTCCGAGTTCGACCAAATGTTTAGGCTTTTGCCAATTGATCAACCTAAAAAGCATTTGCCCAACTCTCGGATGAGATTGATTGTATTTTGCAATTTCAGCGATGGTTGTATTTTTAGTATTGGTGATCAAAGAGCCTGCTCCAAAATCCTGCTTTTTCAGTGGGGATTTATTTTTTTTGAGCGTTGTCCGCAATACTTCTAGCTCGTCAAAAGCATAATAATGCCTTTTGTCGTCTAAGACTTCTTCCATGAACTCAAATACAAAAGGAGAATGTACTTGATATTTCGTTTGGGCTCGCCACAAATAACTGGCATGTCGTTGTATGAGTTTCCATTTTTCCACACCGCAAATTTAGAAGATTTGACAGAAGGATCGTAGAAAGTCGATATAAAAAAGCATTTCCGCTTTTCTTTTTTTCAAAAAATTTAATAGATGGATTTATTTTTCAATGAATGTAGAGAAGAGGTCGTGCCATGTCTCCGAATTTCTAAATTTATAATTTTTTCAGTATCGGATTTTTCAGGTTTATAATGTAAATGATCAAAACTAATCGCTGCTTTTCCTTTAGCTATTTCGTTTTTTACAAATGCTGTTAACCGTTTTTCAGTATTTGGAGCTAATCCATAATAATCATAAGCGACAATTTCATTTTTCTGAAAGGCACAAATGATTGAAAATATTTTTTGATGTTTTGCGCCAAGATCTTTAATCTTATATGCTGGTTTTATTCCAAAGGAAGAAAGGGTGATTTCTATTTCTTTAGCCGAAAAACCAAACTTTTGTTGAAGGTATTTGCCAGTAGAAATTGGAGTAAGATAATCTACTACACTTCTTTTAATTTTATTGGGACATTTTTTAATTGTCTTACTTTTTTGATTTAAAAAATGAATAACCTCTTCCATTTTATGTGTACCCCAGTCATTGTTATTATCTCCTACGATTGGAATTGTTTCCACCCAAAACCTTATCATTTCACCTTTTGCCAAAGTGAAGGTAGGAATGATATAATCATTAATCTGAAAACTTTTGTTTTTTAAGAGCATTGTTTTTTTTGGTTATTAGATTTGTATGGCGGCTACTTAATTTCCAGCCGTTTCGCTCAATCACGATTCGTTACACAAGTCTATTGTGAATGGATTGATTTTTTCACTGCTTTCATCAGTTCCAAATGTATCCTAAACGTTTTATTAAAATCTTCTAAATGCCTTGCCGTATTTTCTAACACAACCAAACTTAGTTGGCTTTTGGGATAATAATAAGAAGCAGAAACAAACCCAGGAGCATATCCTAAAGCCCCAATTTCAATATTATTTTCTCCTTTTTTAAATAATAATCCATAGCCATATTCTATCGTTTCAAAAATTGGATGATTTCGAGTGGCATATCTTGTTTTCATCAATTCTACTGTTTCTTTTTTCAACAATTGATTAGAATGAAGTAAGTAATTCCACTGAATTAAATCTTCTGTATTGGATATAAATGACCCAGCCGCAGTATAATTATATAAACTATTGATAGAATATTCTAAATCTCCATTTTCTCCTTCCGTATAGCCTTTGACCAAATTTTTATACTCTTTGCTTTCTGGATGAAAGGAATTATTCAAATCATATTCTTCAAATAACGCTTTTGAAATTTCCTCGAACGACTTATTCGTGACTGCTTCAAGGATTTGTGCTAATAATTCATAACCCAATTGAGAATATTGAAACTGACTTCCTTGTTCAAAAACTAACGGCTTATTCAATTCGGTAATTCCATGAGTGTGCGTAAGTAAATGATGAATACTAATGTTTTTCGCCCAAGGTTGTTCTATCTTTTTTAAATACTGATCAATCTTATCTTCAAGCTTAATTGTTCCTTTTTCATAGGCTCGAAGTATTAGAACCGCAGTTATTTGTTTACTAATTGAGCCAATTACAAATTGATCGGTTGCTTTGAGGATTTTTGGGTCTTCTAAATCAGCAAATCCTACCGCTTTAGTATATATGATTGAAGTATCTTTAGCTATCGTTACTACACCATTAAAATCGGTAGTTGATACTAAACTATCAATTTTTGAACTTAACTTATTATAATTTTCGTCGGTTTTTTTATCGCTTGTTTGGCACGACTAACCAACTAACAACATGAATATTCCTATAATTACTCTCATTTAACTATTTTTTCTGAATGCCCAGTCTTATAAACATACAATAACGATCTTTTTAATTAAAAATTGATACTTTGTATTAGCGTAAGTTTTGAAATTTTGTACGCTTTTGTTGAAAAATCAAGATTTACCATTTTAGAATTAGGGGATAAATCAGTGACATGCTTAAAAAAAACACTTACCTATAAACCCCTTAAAGGCTTGTTCAAATGGAAAATTAATACATTTTTCTATCCAAACAAGTTATCCAAAAGATTTTGTTTAGTGTTTTCTGTTTAATTAGTTTTTTTGTATTAACGTGAACTAAGGATTAAATTAAATATAAACGGTTGATTACAAAAGTTTTATGATATTAGAGTTGCGAAACGAA
>CAKZLL010000051.1 GCA_937125475.1 uncultured Saprospiraceae bacterium
GATAACTATTCTCGCAGGTAGAGCGTCTATTCCACCACAAAAACAACTTGTATTATAATCATAAGCATATTTCGTAGCGGTCAAAGCGTCCCATTTTGCCTGTTCTACCTCTAGGTCACTTTTAGAAATTTTACTACACGAAACTAATCCTAAAATAACTAATCCGATTAATACAAAACATCCTTTTTTCATAGCTTGTTTTTTCTAAACAAAAAAACAGATTACTCTGCTATCAGGGAATAGGCTAATCGATTTGACAATCTCCTGATAGCAAAGCAATCTGTTTTCTGTTATTTTTTCTTTGAATAATATTTGTTCATAGCTAATACGAAAATAGTACTCAAAGTGCTGTTTGTATCAATTTAAATTTAACGAATTTCACTCAAAGTACTAGCCGTTTCAATCAAACTAATAAATTCAGATCTATAACCATCCAAATCCACTCCTTTAGCAGCAGTAGCCCAGTTTTTTACTTTATCGTACGTGGCTTTACCTTTGTATTGTGAATCCTTTAATAACATCCCAAAGCTAGCAACAGACGCAGCAAAACGTAAATTTTGAGAGGCATTAGACCATTTTTTTCCTGTGTCAATTCCTTTAACGGCTAATAACTGACTAGTTTTTGCATCAGGTTTTTTGTACCTAAATTTAATGTTTACCAAATCTTTATTAGTCGTTCTGCGAGCTGGAACGATTTCATAAATCGCTGTTACAGTGTGTCCTGCACCAATATCGCCAGCATCTTTTGCATCATTATCAAAATCCTCCTTGCGCAAAACGCGATTTTCATAACCGATCAAACGATAAGATTTAACATATTTTGGATTGAACTCTAATTGCAATTTAACATCTTTCGCAATTGTGTAAAGCGTTCCGCTCATTTCAGTAATGAAAACTTTTTTAGCTTCGTCAATATTATCAATATAAGCATAGTTTCCATTGCCATTATCAGCTAGTTTTTCCATCTTAACATCCTGATAATTGCCATTACCAAAACCTAAAACACTTAGAAAAACGCCTTCTTCTCTGCGCTTTTCAATGAGTTTAACCAATGCTTCATCACTAGACGGGCCAACATTGAAATCACCATCAGTTGCTAAAATAACGCGATTATTACCATTTTTAATAAAATTCTTCTTTGCTACTTTGTAGGCTAAATTAATACCTTCACTACCTGCGGTACTTCCTCCTGCTTCCAATTTCGTCAATGCTGCTTTGATGACATTTTTATTTTTGCCCGAAGTCGAATTAAGTACTAAACCCGATGCACCAGCATAAACAACAATTGCAATGCGATCTTGTGGGCGCATTTTATCAACCAACATTTTGAATGCCTCTTTCATCATTGCAATATCCTCGCTCATAGAGCCAGATACATCAATCAAAAAGGTCAAATTCATCGCTGGCATTTTTTCGTTACCCACTAAACGACCTTGTAAACCAATCATAGCTAAACGATTTTTTTTGTTCCAAGGGCAAGCCGCAAATTCGGTATTAATAGAAAAAGGATGCGCGGTAGTCGGTTGAGGATAATTATATTTAAAATAATTAATCATTTCTTCAATGCGAACTTGGCTTTTGCGTGGCATCTGCCCATGAGTTAAACTATATCGAATATTGGTGTAAGCCGCTCGATCTACGTCAACGCTAAAAGTAGAAACGGGTGCTTTCTTCGTATTAATGAATGAGTTTTCGTGAATTTTTTCGATAGGAGCCATTTTATCGACCCGCTCTTTTTTCTTCTCCATTTTATTCATTGGACTTAGATCGTGAATTTCTTCTTTATCTAATTCTTGGCTTTCAAATTCAAATTCTTCCTCAATTTCCTCATCTGGTACTTCTTCAATAGTTGGAGGTGGGGGAGGAGGTGAAGTTCGAGGAATTTGTTGTGAAATGTCATCAATACTTTCCATAACTAATAAATCTTCACTATTATCTGTTTTCGAATTAGTGCCTTGACAGCCAACAAAAAATAAGGCAAAAAATAAGGCAAAACTGGTTGTTTTCAAAATCTGTTTCATATAAAGGTTTTTTTTGTGATGTAATTCAATACTGTTAAGAAGATGTTAAGGTTTTTGATTTTGGTGCGTGAAAAAAAATAAAAAAAATGTAGATGGAATTTTGATTTAATCAAATTAATTGATAATCAGTTGTTTAACTGAGTGAAAATAATTGATTACTTTTGAGTAATTATTTAGCCTATAAAGGCAAAAGAGTTTAAAAATCGAATTACTTGAAAGAAGAATTTTCAAAAATATTGCTCAAATGGTTTGCAGGACATCATCGTCCGATGCCTTGGAAAGGCGTGAAAAATCCGTATTGGATTTGGTTATCTGAAATCATTTTGCAACAAACACGCGTCGAACAAGGCTTACCTTATTATGAAAGATTTGTAAAAAACTACCCGAAAATAGAAAATTTAGCGAATGCGAAAGAAGATGAAGTCATGAAACATTGGCAAGGTTTGGGCTATTATTCCCGTGCTAGAAATTTGCATGCGACAGCTAAATATATTACTAATGATTTGAATGGTATTTTTCCAAAAACGCATAAAGAAATATTGAATTTAAAAGGTGTTGGTCCTTATACAGCGGCTGCGATTGCTTCTTTTGCCTACAATTTGCCTCATGCCGTCGTCGATGGAAATGTGTATCGAGTGCTCTCCAGAATTTTTGGTATAAAAACGCCGATTGATAGCACAGCAGGCAAAAAAGAATTTGCAAAATTGGCAGATATATTAATTAATAAAAAGCGTGCTTCAGATTATAATCAAGCGATTATGGATTTTGGAGCAACGCAATGCACGCCCAAATTACCTAATTGTAAAACCTGTCCTTTTCAAAAAAAATGTGTGAGTTTTCAAAATAATTGGGTCGGAGAATTGCCAATTAAAACAAAAAAAATCAAGAAAAAAGAACGATATTTCAATTATTTGCTTATTAATTCGGCTGATAAAACATTATTACACAAACGCACAGAAAAAGACATTTGGCAAAACCTGTATGAATTTCCTTTAATCGAAACTTTACAACCATTTGACTTAAAGGAGGTAAAAAAACAACCTTTATGGAAAACACTATTTCCTAATGAAAATATTTATATTATCATTAAAATAAGCCCGCCAGCCAAACAAATATTGACACATCGCAAAATAATTGCCACTTTTATTGAAATTTCAATCACTCAAATACCCGAAAAACAGCCTTTTTTAGTAATTGAAAAAAAAGATCTAAAACAATATGCTTTTCCTAAGGTAATTACTAGTTTTTTAGCAGATAAATCCTTATATTTAGAATTATTCTGACGAAGAAAATAAGCATATTAATTATAAAATAAAATAATTATTCTACTTATTGATTTTCTTTTGAAATGTATTAGAAATGAAATACCTTTGAGGGAAAGCTTTTAGGAATTAAACACCTCAAATTAAGCTTTTAATGATTAAACTTTAATAATTATGTATAACTTAAATAGAGTTACCTTAGTTGGTCGAGTAGGTCAAGATCCAGAAATTAGAGACCTTGAAAATAATGTATCTGTAGGTCGTTTTTCAATAGCGATTTCAGAAGGTTATATGGATAGAACAACAGGTACATGGAAAGAAACACCAACCGAATGGCACAATATTGTTGTTTGGAGAAAGTTGGCTGAACGGGCTAGAAATGAGTTGAAAAAAGGAAAATTAGTATATGTAGAGGGAAAATTATCTTCTAGAAAATGGGAAGATAAAGATGGAAAAGAAATGAGGACAATAGATATTGTCGCACGAGATTTCCGAGCTTTTGAAACGCCACAAGCTTCTGGTAATCGAGGAGGAGGATCGTCTTCTTTTCCTTCTGCTGCCGACGAGCCTTACAGAAATAAAACTACTGCAGCTCCAGTAGCTAATAAACCAAATACAAGCGCACCAGTAGCGCCTGCACCTAAAGTTGATAGCAAATTTGAAGATCAACCAGACGATGATTTACCATTCTAATATAATGAAATAATGTAGGGCAAAGGCATGCCTTTGCCACTTTGCCCCATTTTTAAAAATTTCAGAAAAACAAATAAAGTTTTCCTGTCATAATTTATTAAGCTGTTGCTGAATAAATCTAATAGAGGCCTCATAGATTCCGA
>CAKZLL010000052.1 GCA_937125475.1 uncultured Saprospiraceae bacterium
CTTGACAGCAATGGGGGAAAATGAGGTGTTTGTACAAACTTATGAACGCGGAGTAGGATTAACGAACGCTTGCGGAACAGGTATGTTTGCTTCAACTGTCGTCGCAGCAAAATTGAATGCCGTTCCTTTTTCCGAATGGGTCACGGTTCATAATCCAGGGGGAAAAGTCAAATGTAAGGTAGAACGACGAGAGACAGGCGAATTGTATGGCTATCTTTTAGGTAATGCTACTTATATGTATCGTGCAGCAGTTGAATTTGATTTAGCAAATTTAGCAGCTTTTTCGATAATAGAAAAAGTAATGAATTAGTAATTGATAATGATGAAGTTGGCGCATTTTTTTGATAAAATTAAGTATTACCCGCCAATTCGGTCATTATCAATTGTCAATTATCCATTATCAATTAAAAAAACTACCAACCTTTTTTTATTTGTTTTCGTATAAGTTTTGTCAGTATATTGTCACTCTCTTATCAGAGAAGTGATTAATTAATTGATTTGAAATAAACGTATTTCATAGAAAGTATTTATTTTTAAAATTAAAGAAGAAATGTATCACTCAAATGGAAATATGTGAAAAGCAGATTTTCAAATGTACAACAGCTCAATCAATCCTATTTACTATGAAAAAAATATTGTTCTTATTATTTTTTATGTTGCCTATGTTGAGTTTCGCTCAATCTGAATATGCTTACGAAACATTTAAATCTACCAAAATTGTCAATACTCAATCTATCGAAACGCTTCAAAAAGGGCGATTGGATGTTCGTATTGGACACCGATTTGGAGATATGTTTGGAGATGGTGGTGGTTGGGCTACCTTTTACGGCTTTGAGGTCGCATCTGATATTTTAACTGGTTTTGCTTACGGAATTACAGACAATACAACCATTGGAATTAGCCGTACAAAAGGAGCTTCATCTCATAAAATGTTGGTAAATGCCTACGGAAAATATCGTTTTTTGCACCAAAAAACGAATGGTATGCCGATTACATTAACCTTTTTTGGTAATGCTACAATGTCTACAATGAACGCAGTACCTATTCAAAATCAGCTTGCATCGTTCAGTAAATTCTCTCATCGTTTTTCTTATACTGGTCAAATTTTGATCGCTCGTAAGTTTAGTGATCGTTTTTCATTACAAATTACACCGAGTTATGTTCATCGTAATATCGTTGATGCTGGCGATGCCAATGGCTTATTCAGTGCAGGAATTGCTGGTCGAATTGGATTAAATAAACATCATGCAATTTTATTAGATCTAACTGTTCCTTTTTCAAATTATAGAACTACAGCTAATGGTTATTATATGCCATTTGGTATTGGTTGGGAAATTGATACAGGAGGTCACCGCTTTCAGCTTAATTTGACGAACGCTACAGGAATGATTGAGAATGATTATATTCCTAATACAAAATCTAATTGGTCAACTGGTGGTTTTAGGTTAGGTTTTACGATTTCGAGATGGTTTAATTTGAAGAAATAGCATTTAAAAAGATTAAAATAATTTTATGAAAAAGATAATTTTCATATGTAGTGTAATGGCTATGATTATATTTCTAGCGAGTTACACTATTTCGGAAAGGCATAAAAAACGGGTCAATATCACAATTACGAAAGATACGCCTGTTCAAAAAATATTGACTGAATTAGGAGATGAAAAACCTAATCATGTATTGAATAAATCATTGTCAAAAACCTCTGCTGCAGTTGGTGAAGCTCTTTTTACAAAGGGAATTGCTAGAAAAGAGGGCGGAAGTAAAAAATTGCAAAGCAGGCATTTTGTTTGTACATCGTGTCATAATATTAAAAAAGAAGATCCAGATTTGAGAAATGCGGACGATCCAGAAGCGCGTTTGAAATATGTTGCTAAAAATGATTTGCCATTTTTGCAAGGTACAACGATGTATGGAATTGTGGATAGAAGACATTATTATGATGGAGATTATTATTTGAAATATGGCGAGAATGTGAAAAAAGCCAATCAAGATCTAAGAGAAGCGATTCAGCTTTGCGCAATTGAATGTGCGCAAGGTAGAGAATTAGCCGATTGGGAACTTGAATCTATTTTGGCTTATTATTGGACATTAGGTTTGAAAATGGGAGATTTGACGCTTTCTGATGAGGATTGGAAAAAAATAAAAACGGACGTTAAGGATAAAAAGAAACATGGAGAGGTCATTAAATTCATTAAAACGTTTTATTTAGAAAATTCTCCAGCTACTTTTTTGAAGCCGCCGACAGATAGAAAAACAGGTTATAATTTGAAAGGTGATCCTAAAAATGGAAAGTTACTTTATGATCTTAGTTGTAAACATTGTCATGAAGATACGCGCTATTCTTACTTTAATTTGGATGACAATCCTGCTACTTTCAAGCACTTGAAAAAGAATTTTCCAAAACATAATCGTTATTCTTCTTACTTTTTGATTAGAGATGGAACATATCCTTATTATGGAAAAAGGGCTTATATGCCGCGCTATACAAAGGAAAAAATGAGTGATCAACAAGTGGAAGACTTAAAAGCTTATTTTGATTTAATGTCGAATTAATAAAAATTTGATTATTTATTTCTTAAAATACAAACGGCTAATGGTTATCAAAACCATTAGCCGTTTGTATTTTAAGAAATAATATTGATAAATATTATTCTTCTTCTCTACCACTTCGATCAATTACAAAATTAGATGCTTGTTGAGTAGCAAATAATAATAAATTTTCAATATTAACATGAGGCGGGCGAGTTGCTGCGAAAACAACAGTTTCTGCCACGTCTTGAGCTGTTAATGGTTGGAAATCATTATAAATCTTCGAGCGTTCTTCATCGCCATCAAATCGAACCAAAGCGAACTCCGTTTCAACATGTCCAGGATGAATAGCTGTGACTCTAACACCATATTTATGTAAATCTAAACGCATACCTTTCGTCAATGCATCTACACCAAATTTTGTAGCACAATAGACATTTCCATTCGGGTAAACTTCTTTTCCAGCACTTGAACCGATATTGATAATATGTCCAGTTCCACGCTTCACCATCCACGGCGAAACAAGGCGTGTTACATACAATAATCCTTTCAAGTTTGTATCAATCATCGTTTCCCAATGATCTAACGAGCCTTCATGAATAGAAGTAAAACCTTTTGCTAATCCTGCATTATTGACTAAAATATCTACATTTTGCCACTCATCAGATAAACTTCCTAATGCTTCCGCTACTTGATCTTTGTCGCGAACATCGAAAGTTAAAATTTGTGGCTGATTATCATAGTTTTCTGAAAATGCAGTTTGTATACTTTGTAAACGTTCTTCTCTTCGTCCTGTCAAAATCACACGATGACCTTGCGCCACAAAAGATTCCGCAACTGCCAAACCAATACCCGAAGTTGCACCAGTCACTAAAACTGTTTTCACATTCGGCAAGTTAGCTGCCATTTCTTCTGGTTCTGGCTCTACCTCTCTTTCTATTCCAAAAGTAGAATCATTATCAGCAGATAAAAGCGCTTCATCTATTGCAATGGCTTTTCCATAATATTTGCGTGCTTTTTTCTTTTTGCCTAATTTTTGGTACAATTGAGCTAAATCAAAGTATGCTTGCGCATTTTCTTCATCTAAGTCAATGGCTTTTGATAGCTGTTTACGGGCTTTTTTATATTCTCCCTCATTAGCTAAGAAGGTAGCAAAATCATGGCGGTAAATTGAATTTTTACTATCAATTTTAATCGCTTTCTCTAAATATGCTTTTGCTACAAATTTTTGATTTTCAAAGTTATTATACATGATCAAGCCCAAATGATGATGCGCATCTGCGTATTTTTCATCTTCTGAAATGACACGTTCATAATAATTTTTAGCGGATAAGAATTCACCGTTTTGTTCTGCAATTAGCCCCAAACGGAAATAAACATCACTATTTGCTTTATCTTCTAGTAATAATTCTTCTAAATATTCTTTCGCGCTTGCTTCATCATTTAAATGATCTTGAAGCAATGTTGCATATTGTAATTTAATATTAGGATCATCCGATTTAATCAGAAGTAATTGATAGTTTTCTTTTGCTGCGGTGTAATTTCCAGTAGCAGCATAAGTTTCAGCTTCTTCTAAAATCATGGCTGGAGTGCGAATGATCACTAGTTCTTCAACTGTTTCTTCTGCACTTTCCACTAGTTCTTCAACTGTTTCCTCTGCAACTTCCTCGACGCTTTCTACGACCTCTTCTGCACTTTCCACTAGTTCTTCAACTGTTTCTTCTGCAACTTCCTCGACGCTTCCCATCACTTCATCTGCACTTTCTACACCTTCTTCACCTGTTTCCTCTGCAACTTCCTCGACGTTTTCTACGACCTCTTCTGCCCTTTC
>CAKZLL010000053.1 GCA_937125475.1 uncultured Saprospiraceae bacterium
ATCTGGAAAATCCATTGCCGCTTCTTGACGGAAAAAGTTATGTGTAACAGGAGGAGCTAAACCGCTTAATAAGTTTAAAGGCTGATAAGTAAATAAACCATATCCCAAATAAGCAACAAACGCTAAAGAAGCTAATCCTGTGATTTTGCGCCCTGTTGTTATTTTCTCGCCTGGATAATTCAAAGGAAACTTGATCAATCCAAACATATAAGCCGCCAAAGCAGCAAAAATAGCAATCCAAAGTCCTAAGAATAATTCAATTTTTAAGAATTGTAAATTATAAACTAAATCTACCGTAGATAAGAATTTAAGTGCTAAAGCCAATTCTAGGAAACCTAAAGTTACTTTAACATGATTCATCCAACCACCAGATTTTGGTAATGAATTTAACCAACTAGGGAATAAAGCAAACAACGCAAAAGGTAATGCTAATGCTGTTGAAAAACCTAACATTCCTAACAAAGGTTTTACTTTGATCAATCCGCCAAACATAGTTTCAGTAGAACCTGATGCCGTTTCCACTAATAAAGAACCAATAATAGGTCCAGTACAAGAGAATGATACTAAGGATAATGTGAATGCCATGAAGAAAATTCCTAACATTCCGCCTTTCTTATCTGCTGCGCTATCTGTCCATGTAGACCAAGAACTAGGTAAAGTCAATTCGTAAAAACCAAAGAATGAGAATGCAAATAATAAAAATGCTGCAAAGAATATTAAGTTAAAATATATATTTGTAGCCATCGTATTAAGGGCTTCGGGTCCAAATGCCCCTGTAACTATCAAGCCCAGACTGACATAAATACCAATAATTGACAAACCATAAGCCAAAGCATTCGCAATACCTTGAGCACGAGTTTTACTTCTTTTAGTGAAAAAGCTCACTGTAATTGGTATCATTGGATAGATACAAGGCGTTAATAAGGCTAATAAACCTCCACCTAAACCAAGCAAAAAGACCAATAAATTACTTGTTTCTTTTATATCAACTGCTGCTTCACCGCTACAATCTTCTTTTGCGTAAGTATATTTGAATTTAGTTCCTGTAACTGCATCTAAAGGATCAGCATCAGCTTGTCCAGTCGCATCCTCAGGATCTTCATCATTATCTGCTATCGCTTCATCACTTTCATCGCCTTCACCTTCATCATTACTTCCTTCTTCCGCTTGATTTCCTGCCATTCTTTTAGCAGCATCACGCTTCATTTTAGCGATCATTGCTGGAGTAGGTGTAATTTTACTAGGTAATGTTAAGGCAAAATTCACTCGTTGAGGAGATAAAGAACTATTTTCGCCACCATTAGCAGCTACATAATATAAATTACCTTTTACACTACGAGAACCTTTTTCAATTTTAACGCGTTGTTTGAAAGACACTTTTTCTTTATAACGTGTTAATTTTGCACCATAGCGATCATCAATATTTCTAACTTTATTTGCGCTTTTAGCTGTAATTCTTTTACTAATGCCTAATCTTTCATCTCTATTATCATACTCAATTGTCAAAGGCATTGGCCCTTTTGAACCAGTATAACGAGAATACATTTCCCAATTATCTTTGATATTAGCAGAGAAAGTAATGTCATATTCTGTTTTACTAACCCGAACACCTTCTACTTTCCACTTGACAGGAACACTATTAGGTGCCCAAGTTACATCATCAGACTTTACATTTTCTACTGTTCCAACGCTAGGCTTAGGAATTTCTATTTTAGGAGTAGGATTATTCGCAATGACATTAGGAGCAGCTTTTTTCTTTATTTTTTTGGTTTTAATAGCAAACTCATTGTAAGTAGGCGCTAAACATCGCTCATTATTACAAGTCATAAACTCATAACCACCTGTTATTTTATAAACTCTTGAAGGATCTTTTACTTTTATTCTTTGTCTAAATATTGCTTTTTTAGCATATTTAGTCAAATTCATTTGAAAAACAGGATCAAAGCCAGATTTTTTATTTCCGCTTTCTTTGACTTTTCCAATAAAAGTTACTCCTGATGTTTTTTTGAATTCAAATACAGTTGCGACAGGACCATCATCACTAGGAAGGAATTGAGAATAGACATACCAACCAGACTCAATAGCGGCTGTAAAATAGAGGTCGTATTCATTGCCTTGCACATGCTTTACACCTGTTTTCCATTTAACAGGATCGTGCAATTGCGAAAAGGCAGTAGTGGAAATACATCCGAAAACAAATAAAAGTATTGCTGCTTTAGTAAGGCGCATCTTACATTAATTTATTAGATAAAGCACCTAAAACACTTCATGTAACTTGATTTACGTTAAAGTGCTGCTTTATCTGACTTTATTCAGAAAAATTTGTTCGAGTAATATTTATCTTAATTAAAATAATTAAACAATAGTAGATATTTAACAAATTACTTCAAAACACCTGTTAGTCAATAACTTATAAAATTAAATTATCAAACTATATTATTTAAAGATTTTGATTGTTGATTTTTTGTATTTTCTTAGGCACACAAATATAATGTTTCAACTTGCTTTTGGTAGTTAATAAAATGTTAATCTACGACAAAATCCCTTATGATTAACACTTTTTAACCGTTTATATCTTTTTCACTATCAATATCTTAACGTTTTTTAATACAATCTTTATAAAAAGTAATAGTAGTGACAATTTATTACTTTTTTTCGTTTGTGAAGTTTGTCAAGTAGGGCAAAGGCATGCCTTTGCCCTACAAATGAATTTATTTAGTAAAGACATCAATAATATATTCTTTGTATTGAAAACTAAATAAAGTAGCAATCAATAATAAATGTATCACTTCTGCTACTGCAGTCTTTTTTGCATTTAATAAATTCAATGCAGTAAAAAAGGCTATTGGAAAAGCTAAATAAATCAAATTTTCTAAACTATAAGATGTTACATAAATGATAGAGAGCAAAGAAATAAAAATGCTAAATAATAAAACATTGATATTTTTCTGAACTTGAATACTTGTTTTGAAATAATATTGTTGAGATTGAAGAAAAATCCAGAGAACAACTACAACATATACAATTAATTTAAGATAGGTGAGTGCAGTGTTTTCTATTACCACATCAAAAAACGAAAAATTAGCTAAGACTAATTCATTCCAAAAACTATCAAATTGATCAAACCAAAATTGACCAACACCAACCAAAAAATAAGGGACAATAAAACCAATTGTGAGTATAACAATTTCATTAGACTTGAATGAACGTAGATTTGATAGTCCAACTAGTGCTAAAAAATAAAAAGCACTCAATGAAAAATCAAACATACTTCCTATTGCCAGCCAAAAACCAACATTAAAAATTTCTGATGCCGCTTCATAATTTCGATACCAACGAAACATTTGAAAAATAGCGATAATACCAAAAGTGTTCGCTAATAAAACAGGAGATAAATATAAAAACTCAGGTATAAAACTTGCGAATAAAATATACAACATAGCTGGTACATAACCACTATTTTTAGTCATTTTATACCTTTTTACAATTCCATTGACCATCAAACCTTGTATAAAAACTAGTATCATTGCAAAAATACTAGCTCCAAAAGAATTATAAGAAATGTATTCGTATAAAAAATTGCTCAACAAATTACTATCCGAGGCTTTCCACTGAATAGGATACATTAATTGATAAGACCTTAATAAAAAGGTATAAGCTAAAAGAAAAATAATAAGTAGCGGTTGATTAGCACGTACAAGTCTTAACACTATTCTTTTTGTTAGATTCATTACTCACAAAAACAAATTTGATATTTTTGCAAATTAGATGGCTGGTTTTTAAATAAATATACCTAACAAAAATAACAATTTGTTGATAGCTTTTTAATAAAACATACAGATATATTTTATAAGTTTAATATTATAGAAAAAAACAAGCTAAAAACATCGATTTCATTAACGAATTAGAAAGTTAGCTTTATAAATCGAACAGAATTTCTTCTTTCGCTCGGGATAATAATCGTTTTAATTGAAGTCTGAACGGCATCTCTAATCCTTAACATTAATTTTTCTTTTTGGGTATTAAAAAGACTTTTACGATCAACTTCCCCTTTAGTATTGACTGAATATTGAAATACCGCCCCTCCTTTCGTTACCTTATCATTGTATAATAGCTTTAAACTGCTCGTATTTTGAAATAAGAAAAAGGACGAGAAAACAGCATCATCATCATGAGAATATTGTTTTTTATGTAAGATTTTTTTCCAATGGATTTCGCCAGAAGGATGAAAAGAATATAATAAAATTTCATTATAATAATAATCAACTTGTGTATTATCAAGGTTTTTTGAATTTAAAGAACCGTCATTATATCCTCTTACATATTGTTGATTTCGTTCAGCAATAAGTAAAAGCCCTCCATCTCGTCGTGGCAAAATTTGTTGTACATCAACATCCCCGAATCCAACATTTTTTTTAACCTCTTTCCCTAATAACAAACCTAAATATCTATTATCAAAAGGAGTAAAAGTCAAAGTATAGTCTTTTTGATCAGTAGGATTAATTTTACCATAAAAAACACCATGTGATGAAGTAGTTGTTTTATGTGAATAAAAACCACTTAGTAATAAACGATTATTAATATTGTCATAACTAAAACCTATATCATACCACAAATTATTTTGAAAAGGAATACTATACGCTTTATATGCTTGGTTTTCAAAAAAAGAAGTTAACTCTAAGCGGCTTTTTTCTCGTTGTGATCGCTTATTATGTTTATGAGCAATTAAATGTACACTTCCTTTATTACTAACTACAGCATCTAGATAATCTAATTGGTAATCAAAGTTTTGGGGCTTTAAAGAAACATCCAGAACTTTTTTCTTGGTTGCCAGGTCGAAGCTAACTATTTCAATAATTTCTTCTCGCTTGTCGCTCAAGAACATGATTTTCTTCTTATTTTTGGAGTAATGTAAAATTGGATCTGGTGAAAAACTACGTCGAGAATACAGTTTAACTAAGTAAGAATCAATGATGGCAAGTTCATTATTAAATTGTCTCATTCTCAAATGCACGCGCCCTTTTTGCTTATAACGGTAAAAAATTGAGATCTTTTTTTTATGAGTTACAATACCTACAACTTTTGCAGCTCTTTTTTCAAATTCAATCTTTTTCTCCCACTTTTCATTCATCGTCTCATCAAATCCCTTTATCTTATATCGCCCATTATTATCAAAGAAAGCCATCACTACACCATCAATATCACCTAAAACATTATATTTTGTTGAGTTGGCCAATAAAGTTTTGGTGGAAGCTTCCATATCTTGAGCTAGTGTGTTTTGATAAAAAAACACACTAAAGAATAAAAGAATATTGATGTAACTTATATTTTTCATAGTTCTATGATTAATTAGACTTTACTGTTTTCATGTAAAAATTTAATTCCTTTAATATCAAAAACCTGAATACCTGATGAAGTAAAAACTCGTAATTGCCCCGTTTTTTCAATCCCAATGATTGCTCCTTTAAAAACTTCTTGTGTTGCTACATTTAAAAAATGAGCATCTTCTCTAATTTTATAAAAATGAGTTAAATAATGTTCGTGAATCGCCATTTGATGACCTGCTTTAAGTTGCAAATACCATCTTTCAACATGCCAACACAAGTTTCTGTTCAATATTTCTAAGTTATTTTCTTGACCAGTTTCGAGGAAAATGGAAGTAGGATTAGGTGCATCACTCAGAAATGTCGCTTGATTGACATTAATACCAATACCAATAATTGCATGCTTGATTTTAGAACTGGACAAACTACTTTGAATAAGAATGCCTGCTATTTTTTTATTCCCTACGTAAATATCGTTCGGCCATTTGATTGTTACTTTTTCGGGAATAAATTGAGCGATAAAATCTCTAACCGCCAATCCTGTAATTTTGATTAAATCAAATTGTTCGATAGGTTTAAGAAATTTTGGATATAGAATAATACTTAAACTGATATTTTTATCTGCCTCACTTTCCCATTTACTGCCAATTTGTCCTCTTCCAGCTGACTGGTTAGGTGTAGAAATGACAGTTCCTTCACTTGGATTGTTTTTTGTAGCATAATCCATAGCAAAAAGATTAGTAGAAAGCAAAGTAGGAAAGGTCAAAAAAACTTGACCAATAAAAAGTGTATTCGTATTCAATTTTATTATTTTTACTATTATAGCATTGCTATTTTAACGAAAAAAACGTTAAATATTCAATATAAACGTTTTGAAACAAATCAGTTAAAATTTTGAAGTTAACAAATTTTTGAGTTAAAATTAGGCAGAATAGTAAAAAACGAAACTGAAAATTGTAAGTTTGTGTTCATATAATTGATATACTAGCTTTTATTGATGAAAATGTTTATAACCAAAAAGTATCAATCTCATCAATAAACCTACTAGATGAATTTTTCATATCATTAAAATTTTAAGAATTTGACTTTATTGCAAGATAAATTATCTATCAAAAAAGAACTTACAGTAGAAGAACTGAATGACTTAATTATTAGTGCTATTCAGGATATAAAAGGACACAATATTGTAAAGTTAGATTTACGTCAGTTAACAGACGCGCCTACTGATTTTTTTATTATTTGCCATGGAAACTCGGATACACAAGTGAAAGCTATTGGTAGTAATATTATGAAGGAATTGAAAGCAAAAGCAGGAGAAAACGTTCTTCATTCAGAAGGGCAAACAAATGGAACATGGGTTTTGCTAGATTATTTTAATACTATTGTTCATATATTCCATCAGGAAAAAAGAGAATTTTATAATCTTGAAAGACTTTGGAGCGATGCACTTTTTACAGAATACGGCAATTTATAGTCTATTAATAGACTATAATATTGGGTTTAAGACATTTGTCGCAGTTTTTTAAATAATATGAGTGAACTATTTTGATTTTCATTTATTTTGAATTTCAAGTTTCATCTAACAAATCAAATGGTTCATCGAAAATAAAAGCTTAATAACATCTTTTTTTGAATTAAGGTGTTGGAAAGTAATATTTTAAACGATAATCAAACAGTGAAATGCTTTATTTTGAAATCATTTTTGTATTTTGAAATTTATTTTATGATTTGAATTTAAAATACTTATTCTTCATTTAAAAGAGGATTTTTTAATCCACATTTTTCAATCAAGAATAATTTAGAGAGAAATAAATTTTAACGGTCTTAATAAATAATATCAACTCGATGAGTAACGAGTATAACGACAATCAGAATAACAAGGAAAACAGCGAGAATAAACTTGGTGAAAACGGTAATCAGCCTAAATTCAATTATTATTGGATTTATGGGATTATTGCCTTGATATTGTTGGGGATTAATTTCTTCAATTTTACGAATACGAACACCGAAGAACTAAGCAGTACTTTTGCGTTTGAAGAAATGTTAATCGACGCGGATGTAAAAAAGGTCGTGGTGATCAATGAAAAACTCGCACAGGTTTACATTAAAAAAGACATCCTATCAAAAGAGAAATACAAAAAAGTTAAAAAAACGCCTATTTCGGATGTTAATCCTGGGCCACATTATACCTTAACTTTATCTGAATCTTACAAAATCAATGAAGTCATGCAAACTACGCAGACTAAAATTGACCGAGCAGATAGAGCAACACTTAAATTTGAAGAACATACGAATTGGTTTGGACCTTTGATGAATATTCTTTTGCCTGTTTTAGTTATCGTTGCGATTTGGATTTTTATTATGAGAAGAGTTGGCGGCGGTGGCGGCGGTCCTGGCGCACAAATTTTCAACATTGGAAAATCTCGTGCAACACTTTTTGACAAAAACACTAAAGTAAATGTTACATTTAAG
>CAKZLL010000054.1 GCA_937125475.1 uncultured Saprospiraceae bacterium
CCTAAACTTATCTTCTTTTATACCTGTTCCTAATGTCTTTGATTAACTTCAGTTTCAATAACTTATTCAAAATCCGACGTTCAATTTTTTGTAAATAATTAACAATACTTATCCAAACAAATTATATGCTTAAAATTTTTAAGATCACAAGTTTTTTAGAAGGCGTTTCTTACATTCTTTTATTATTCGTGGGCGTTCCATTGAAATATTTTGGAGATAATCCAGCCGTTGTAAAGGCTTTGGGGATGCCTCATGGAATGCTATTTTTAGCTTACATTGTGATGGCTTTAGTCATTAGAAGTGAGATGAAATGGGATATAAAAACGACCTTAGGAGTATTAGCTGCCTCTTTAGTTCCATTCGGTACATTCTACGTCAATAAGAAATATTTAGGATCGTATATATAAGATTTATGAAGAAAGTATTAACCTACAGAGGTGCCGTCATGACTTGGGAAACTGATTCTAATCGACACATGAATGTGATGTATTATGTCAATAAATTTGAACATGGCGGTCGAAATTTTAGTTTAGAAATGGGCTTGATGGATCTTTTTGAAGATGAAGAAACAGGTATTGTCGTCCTAGAACAACAAATTAAATACCTTCAAGAAGTCTTTGAAGATGATTTATTATCAATTGAATCCTCCTTGATTGAGATTGGAAATAAGGCATTTACCATTTTGCATGAAATGTATAATCAAAAAACACAACAACTCGTCAGTACAATGAAAGCAACTTTAGTACTTTTTGATAAAGTTAATAGACGCGCTTTGCCTTTTCCAGCAAATAAAAGAAAGAAATTAGGTCATTTAATCATATAATTTAGCAATCAAATGTGCGGCAGTTAATAAAAAAACCTTACTTCCTTTTTTACTTAAAAAATCACTTAAACTTATCACCTATTATTTTGTTTTCATTGCTTAACTTCGCGGCATGAAAGATTTAAACCGTTTCATAGAGCTTATTCGACCTTATTCGACTAAACTTTTATTGTACTTTTTCTTTGCCACAATGATGGTACTATTTAATGCATTGTCTTTTGTAATGACAGGTCCATTTTTTCAAATGTTATTTGAACCTGAGCAATTCAAAGACATCGTTAAACCCGAATCAATTACAGGCGTGAAAAGCTTGATGGATACTGCACAATTTCAGCTTGGGCAATATATTACTACTGACGGTCAAAAAGCCGCATTAATATTATTAACATCAATTACCGTAGGCGTTTTCTTTTTTAAAAATGTCTTTCGTTATTGTGCTGTTTATACGATTATTCCTGTTCGATATGGCGTGGCAAAATCATTGCGCGACAAATTATTTGATAAGGTACTAGAATTGCCATTATCCTTTTTTGCGAATGAACGCAAAGGTGATTTGATTGTAAAAATGACAAACGATGTCGAAGAGTTTCGTCAAAGCGCCTTAAAAATGCTAGAATCAATCTTGCGTGATCCGTTTGCTATCATTATTGCTTTTAGTATTATGGTCAGTATTAGTGTCAAATTAATGCTCATTTCTATACTTATGGTCTTATTCATTGTTTTTGTTATTGCTCGAATTAGTGGAAATTTGAAAAGAAAATCGACAAAAGCACAAGATAAAATGGCAGATTTGACCTCGACAGTAGACGAAACTTTGGGCGGTTTGCGGATTATTAAAGGCTTTAATGCATTAAATTTTCAGCGTAATAAGTTTCAAAAAGAAAATGATGAACACCAAAATATGTTAACTCGGATTTCTTGGCGGATTGATATCGCCTCTCCCCTATCCGAATTTTTAGGCGTATCAGCTATTTGCGGATTGTTATTGATTGGTGGTTTTTTTGTATTCAATGGCGATTTTAATGCTGGTGATTTGATTAGTTTTATTGCGGTTTTTTGGAGTATGATCACACCTTTGAAATCTTTTGCTACTTCATTTTTTAATATAAAGAAAGGGTTTGGTGCGGCAGATCGCATCTACGATTTACTCCTCACCCCTTCCAATATCAGCGATCAACCTGATGCTAAAGCCATTCAATCTTTAGAGCATCAAATTGAATATAAGGACGTTCATTTTTCTTACGAATCGGATAGAGAAATTCTTAATGGTGTGTCTTTTACATTAAAAAAAGGAAAAATATTAGCCGTTGTAGGTATGTCTGGAGCTGGCAAATCAACACTCGTTGACCTACTTCCGAGGTTCTACGATATACAAAAAGGAGAAATTTTAATAGATAATTCCAATATTAAACAACTAAAACTAGAAAACTTACGTAATCTAATAGGTATCGTTTCGCAAGAGCCGATTTTGTTTAATGATACGATTTTTAATAATATTTCGTTTGGATTAGACAATATCACTAAAAAACAAGTAGAAGAAGCAGCAAAAATAGCTAATGCACACGATTTTATAATAGAAACAGAGCAAGGTTATCAGACAATTATTGGAGATAGAGGCGTAAAATTGAGCGGCGGACAACGACAACGATTGACAATTGCAAGAGCTATTTTAAGAAATCCTCCTATTTTAATTTTGGATGAAGCGACTTCTTCGTTAGACTCTAAATCTGAAAAACTGGTTCAAGATGCATTATATAAATTAATGCAAAACAGAACATCCATTGTTATTGCACATCGACTTTCGACCATTCAACATGCAGATGAAATTATTGTTATGCAGGAAGGAAAAGTCATAGAACAAGGCAATCATGATGAGTTATTGTCTAAAAATAACGTTTATAAAAAATTAGTTGAATTACAATCAATCTAATTGTATATTTAACCTTTAGGAAAATATCAAAAAATTAAAAGTCCTTCATTCAAAATGAAGATCTAATCAGTTCATTTTTTAAATAAAAAATAGATGAAAAACAGTTTACTATTTGTATTATCTCTTTTATTCCTTAATACAACATTCGCACAAATTACAGTTACCAATGCTGTATTTGCTAGTGCTGGTGATGATTTAAAAACACGTCAGGCAACATCTTTTGGTAGTGTCAGTAATATCACTGCTTCTGGACCAAATCAAACATGGGACTATACTAGTATAACAGGTGGTGATTTAACGACCTATACTGTTACTGCTGCCGCTTCTGGTGTAAGTGCTGCGCTTTTTCCAGATGGCAATATTATCCTTCCAGATAATAACTTAGGCGGTGATAACTACATCAAAGTGAATACAAATAGTATGGAAGTATTGGGCTTTGCTGGTGATTTTCTAGGCATAGGTGTTAATTTTCCTGTTCGTTTTGATGATGCACGCACAATTATTGAAACGCCATTAACTTATCAAACAACTTACACAGATAATTCTGACTTCTTAGTCGCATTAAAATTATCTGATATTACTCAATTAAAAGATTTTGTTGATTCTCTTTTAATGGGTACAGGTATTGTTGTTGATTCTTTAAGGGTAACTTATTCTGATACGACTTATAATGATGTTGATGCTTGGGGAACATTGACTGTTCCTGAAACTGGTACATTTAATGTTCTTAGATTAAGGCAAGAGACGCATTCTTACACTAAAATTGAAATGAGAGGTTCTTTAGGACCAATTTCTTTTGGATGGACCGACCCTTCTGATGTACCTGGCGCACCTCCTATTCCTTTTGGTGGTAGTGATACAACTTTGTTTTATAATTACTTTAATGATGTAGCTAAAGAACCAATCGCAGTTTGTCAAATTGGTTTCCCAACAGATGAGCCAACTAGAATTACTAATATTACTTATAAATCAGATCTTGGTTCGGGAACAACTTTTGGATTTGCAGCAGTTCTACCTTCTGCATCAGCATTTCCTAATCCTGCCGTAGAAACATTAAATATCAAGTTAAGAAACTTTGATGCAGGCGATTATGAAGTAAAATTATATAATGTGATTGGTAGAGAATTAATGAGCCAAAAACATTCAATCAATGGTGATGAAAATATTAAAATCAATGTAGCTAATTTGAATAGAGGTACTTATTTATATAGTATTATTGATAGTCGTGGTAACACGATTTTAACGAAAAGAGTGATGGTTGCAAGACCATAAAGAAGAATGATTGAACAATCATTTTTTACTTTATTTTGTAAAAAAATGTAGCCTAAGATTTAGTTCTTAGGCTATATTTTTTTTAGTAAAACAAAAAAATGGTTCATTGACATTTAGTCCAATGTGGGCTTGCTCCATTGTTCTAACTCTTTGAAAAACAACGGGGCAAGCCACCGCTGGATTAAGAAAATATTCACTCTGGCAAAAATTGTTAATGAACCCAAAAAATCTACTGCTCAATAGCTAATGCAATAGGCTTTACCCAATTGAATAGATCTTCCGACTTTCCAGAACGAATGTTATTCATGTCTTTCTTGAGTTGTTGTGAAATCGTTCGATTCGCTACTTCTGGCAATTCATAGGTCGTTCCTTTATAATGAAAATGAGAAATAGGCGCGACAACCGCCGCAGTACCAGAACCAAACATATCTTGCACCTTTCCAGCATCGACTGCTTCAATTAATTCATCAATTGAAACAGGTCGAATTTCCACTTCATAACCGCTTGCTCTCAATAAATGAATAAATGTATCTCTAGTAATTCCTTCTAAAATAGTACCTTCCTCCGTTGCTGGCGTAATGACTTTTCCATCAATAATTATAAATATATTCATCGTACCGCACTCATGAATATACTTATGTTCCACTGCATCTAGCCACATAATCTGATCAAAACCTGCTGCTCTTGCCTCTTTTTGTGGTAATAAGGAAGCCGCATAATTCCCTCCTGTTTTTGCAAATCCCGTTCCACCTTCTACCGCTCTAACATATTGACTAGTTGCCAAAAGCTTGACAGGATCGGCATAATATGAACCTACTGGTGCAGTAAAAATAATGAATTGATACCTATCCGAAGGTCGAACACCAATATATGGATCATTGCCAAACATAAACGGACGAATATATAAAGCACTTTCTGGCACATCAGGAATCCATTTATAATCTAATTGGATCAATTCCCTAATCGCTTGCTCAAACAAATCTTCTGGCACATCTGGCATTGCCATTCTATGCGCAGAACGATTAAAACGTTTAGCATGCATTTCTGGTCTGAATAGTAATGGAATGCCATCAGGAGATTTTAACACTTTCATTCCTTCAAAAATAGTTTGTGCATAATGCAAAACCATTGTCGCAGGTGTTAAAGACAACGGTTGATATGCCTCAATTCTCAAATCCCTCCATGCTCCATCATAGTAATCCGCTACAAACATATGATCAGAAAAGACCTTTCCAAAGGGAATATTGTTAAAATCTAATTCTGACAGTTTTGAGTTATTTGTAGGATTAACCTCGATATTATATTTCATTATTAGTTGTTTTTGCAAAAATATAAATTTTTATAACTCTTAATATACCACCAAATTAAAACTAAAAAAAAGGCTTTTCATCTATTTTTTTTCTAAAAAACAATTAATATTTGGTTTCAGTCGTATTAAAAAAATCTAAATTTAATGTTCAATTCAAAATTTGATAAAAATTTGGCTAAATACAATATAACTTATAATTATTAAAGGATATTTTTAATAATTCTTTATTAAAATATTGTTTTTTTTGAAAAACTTAAAATATCTTTCGGTCAATTACCCCAAAAAAAAGTAAAAATTAGTCATAAAAAAGTTAAGCTTTTAATACAATTTAATTATATGAGTATGAATATGCCCAGTACCCTTTTTGATAAAATTTGGGAACGACACGTCGTTAATCGTAGAACAGACTATCCAGATTTATTATATATTGATCGGCATTTTATCCATGAAGTCACAAGTCCTCAGGCTTTTGATGGATTGCGCAAAAGAGGGTTGCCTGTTGCAAGAATCGAACAAACGATAGCAACAGCGGATCATAATGTTCCTACTAAAAATCAACATTTACCCATTGCTGAAAAATTATCTCGTTTTCAAGTCGAAACATTGCGAGAGAATTGTAAGGCATTCGGATTACCACTACATGACTTAGGTTCTGAGAAACAAGGAATTGTGCATGTCATCGGGCCAGAACAAGGTTGGACTCTACCAGGCATGACTATCGTTTGTGGCGATAGCCATACTTCTACGCATGGCGCATTAGGCACAATTGCATTCGGTATCGGAACTAGTCAAGTCGAGCAAGTACTCGCAACTCAAGCCATTTTGCAATATAAACCCAAAACAATGCGCATCAATATTGATGGCGTTTTGGCGAAAGGTGTTTTGTCGAAAGACATCATTTTATATATCATTTCCCAAATCACTACTTCGGGTGGTACAGGCTATTTTGTAGAATATGCAGGTTCGGCTATTCGGGCGCTTTCGATGGAAGCTCGCATGACAATTTGCAATATGAGTATCGAAATGGGCGCAAGAGGTGGTATCATTGCCCCTGATGAAACGACTTTTGAATATGTCAAAGGGCGTACTTTCGCTCCTAAAGGCGAAAATTGGGAAAAATCCGTAGCAGATTGGGCAACATTGAAAACGGATAACAATGCCGTTTTTGATCAAGAACATCATTTCAAAGCGGAAGATATTGAACCTTGGATTACTTATGGCACTAACCCAGGAATGGGCATCGGTGTGACGCAAAATATTCCAGAATTGGCGCTTAATCATACGGCTAAAGATATGAATAAGTCGCTCACTTATATGGGACTTGAGCCACAACAAGCACTTTTAGGCAAAAAAATCGACTATGTTTTTATTGGCAGTTGTACCAATTCTCGCATCGAAGATTTGCGCCTCGTAGCAGATATTGTAAAAGGCAAACAAAAAGCGAAAGCGGTAGAAGTTTGGATCGTTCCTGGTTCTAAAAAAGTAGAAGCTCAAGCGATAGAAGAAGGTTTAGATAAGGTATTTGAGGCGGCTGGTTTTGACTTGCGTCAACCTGGTTGTTCAGCTTGTTTGGGTATGAATGAAGATAAAATACCTAAAGGCAAATATTGTGTCTCGACTTCCAATAGAAATTTTGAAGGTCGTCAAGGACCAGGTTCAAGAACTTTTCTGGCGAGTCCATTTACTGCCGCGATTGCTGCAATTACTGGCACAATCGAAGATGCTAGGACTTATGTTGGTTAGTTCATAGTTTGAGAAAATTTCATGTAAAACTATCCAATCATTCAACAATCATAAATAAATGAAAGAAATAAAATCAACGTGCATTCCTTTACAGATTGCCAATATAGATACAGATCAAGTCATTCCTGCTCGTTTTTTGAAAGCGACAACACGGGAAGGTTTTGGAGATAATTTATTTAGAGACTGGAGATATTTGCCAGGCGATGTCCCTAATCCCGATTTTGTGCTAAACAATTCGACTTATTCGGGTAGTGTTTTAGTGGCTGGCAAAAATTTCGGTTGTGGTTCTAGTCGAGAACATGCGGCTTGGGCTTTGGCTGATTATGGTTTTAATATCGTTATCTCTAGCTTTTTTGCAGATATTTTTAAAGGTAATGCCTTAAATAATGGTATTCTTCCTATTCAAGTTTCAGATGAAATATTAGCTACTTTATTTGAAAAAATCGACCAAAATCCTGCCACAGAAATCTTTGTCGATTTGCCAAATGAAACACTAGAAATTCTCGGTACTGATATTAAAATTAGCTTTAAAATCAATGCCTATAAGAAAGAATGTCTTTTGAATGGTTATGATGATATTGATTATATATTAAGTATGACTGATAAAATTAAAGCGTTTGTATTGAGTTAGTCGCTACAAAGAAAATGTAAAATGGCCATTTTATTTAATAACGGAGATAAAGAATATTTTGAATGGAGGGAATCAAATCCAAATGGT